>CAZKUH010000074.1:0-8411 GCA_964555895.1 uncultured Enterobacterales bacterium | reverse complement strand
ATATTAAATTCGATCCACTTGATAATTTATATTCTTTTGAGCCAGGTGATTTTATTGATAAAACTAGTCATCAACCCATAGCGATGAGAATAGCCGAACCTGAACGCTCCTCAGTGAACTTACCTAGAAAAAAATTAGGAAGCATTGAATTAGACCGATTTGAACCTGCAAAAGAGATGTCTAAAGGTGGACCTTGGTTGATTATTCCTGAAAATGATACGGATATTGATTTTAGACCAACATTTTACTTTGAGGATGCGTTAGATGTAGATAATTCTTCCCCTATATCTAGTCTTCAATCCGCTGTTAAAGCTTTTCATCCCCAATCTAATCCAATGGTTATTGCTGACATGATTGAGATAATGGCTGATGATTATCATCATACTAGTTGGGGCTATTTACGTACTTTATGGGATGAATATGGTTATTTACCATTATCAACCTTTGAGGTGTTTAAAGCATTGGCGAAAAACCTAAAAGCATTAACCACGGCTTTATTTAGGTTTGAAATGAATGAGAAGTTTATTCGCCGTTTAGATGCTGAATTTCCCGTGCTTTGGGAACTGATCCCTTTACGTTATTGGCATAATGCCAAACAAAATTTTATGAGTTCTTTAACAAAAATAGGTATACCAACGGATTGTATTTACCAGCAGGTTGATTCAATGTTTGATCGTTTAAGTAGTGCATTGCCAAGTTACCCAGAAGAAATTATTAACTATTTAAAAACTAATAACCTAACACCTCACTTACCCAAAGCGGTACTTTCTATTTGGTTACAGGAATTAATGAGAGATCGTGCTGAATCGGAATGGCCAACTAACCCTCAGATTGGTATCGAAAAAGCTATTTCTTTGTTAAGTAATGTGGAACCTATGATAAATTACCCGAATAAATGGCAAGCACCTGTCGTTATGTATCCTGTCATTGCAGCAGCAATAGCTAGCAGTAACCTCAATTTTAACGATGTATTTAACACTAAAGTTATAACCACATTTTCTCTAAAGCAATTAAGAGACTTTGAACCTATTTGGTTTTCATCTATATATAGCTATTTTATTAGCTACTTTTCTCAGCAAGCATAAAAGGAATTACTCATGAATTATTTTTCAATGTTGGTAGAGCAATCATTAAGTAGAGCCAAAGAATCAACATTAAGTGTTTTAGGAATAACTAATCCCAACTTAAGGCAGCATTTACAAGAACAAATGCAGAGAAAATGTGGGGATGAGGGATCATTTTTAGCCCCACCTTTATTTGAGCACACTTTTGGCTGGACACAAGCTGAGCCAACATTGCAAGATTTAGTCACTGAAAAATTACTATCAAAAGCAGTGCTAGCATCTTTAGATAAAGAAAAAATTATAGATAGTAAAGGTGATGTTGTTACTAACAAGTATCAATTCAAATCCATTTATCACCCATATACTCGTCAATTAAAAAGTTGGCAAACATTGCTTGCAGATGATGTTAAATCAATTGTTGTTACTAGTGGTACCGGTTCTGGTAAAACCGAGTGTTTTATGGTGCCGGTGTTAGAAGATTTATATCGAGAGCAACAGCAAAAACAAGAAAAACTGGTCGGTATTAGAGCCATTTTCCTCTACCCGTTAAACGCCTTAATCAATTCTCAGCGTGAAAGGCTAAGCGCTTGGACTCAAGACTTTGATGCGGATATGCGTTTTTGTTTATATAACGGCAATACTGAAAATAATGAAAATAAAGTACGAGCTAAGCAAGCACAAGTACCGAATGAAATATTATCTCGTGAATTAATGCGTAGAGAGCCTGCGCCAATATTAGTAACTAATGGCACCATGCTTGAGTATATGCTGATTAGAAATATTGACGCGCCAATAATAAACAAATCTAAAGCTGAAAAGTCGTTACGTTGGATCATTTTAGATGAAGCTCATACTTATGTAGGCTCTCAAGCCGCTGAACTATCAATGCAGTTAAGACGAGTATTGCAAGCGTTTGGCGTTGAAGCAAAAAATGTAAGGTTTGTTGCAACTTCTGCAACTATTGCCGATGAGGATGCCGAAAGCCAATTGCAAAATTTTTTGGCTGAATTAGCGGGTGTGCCTATTTCTCAAGTGGTTGTTATTGGAGGAAAAAGAGCTATCCCTAAAGTGAATTATGATATAACTAACCAATTAACTTGTGCAGAGTTAATGGCAATTCCTGCTGATGAAACACAAAAAACAAAGGATTTTGATGTTGAAGTATCAACAAAACGTTTCGCTGCACTTTCAGGTTCTTTGATAGCCAAAACGATTAGGAAAAAATTTGTTAGTAGCCAAAAACCAATAAAATTAACAGCTTTAGTCGAGTATTTAAATAATATTTTTCCTGAGCAAGTGTTTGATCAAAAAATCACTTTGAATTGGCTGGATTTATTAACAGGCACTAAAGAAAACAAGCAATCGCAAGCATTTTTAAAGGTTAGAGCTCATTTTTTTCAACGTATGCTAAACGGCTTATGGAGCTGTATCGATCCTAATTGCACCGAAAAAGCTAATACTGTATTAAAAGATAATTGGCCGTTTGGAGATGTTTTTGTAACACAAAAAAGTCGGTGTGGCTGCGGTGCGCCTGTTTGTGAAGTTGGTTTTTGTAATGACTGTAATGAACCTCATTTGCTAGCGGTAGACAAAAATCATGCGATAGGGCAAAGAGAGACAATAGTTTCAGATGAGTTTTCTTTGTTAGTTGATACAGACGATGAAGATGAAAAGGAAGATAAGATAAGAGAACCAAGCAATATACATTATTCTACACCTGTCACCCTTAGAGCTGAACCAAGCAAAGAAGGAAATTACATTCCCATTGGGATCAATAAAATCACCGGCATAATAGGTGGTTTTGATGAAGATATAAATTTATACCTTCATCAAGATTATGAAAATGAGTGTGGAAAATGTTCATATAAAGGTTATGGTAAAAGAAAACCAATTAGGCGAGCAATTTTAGGTGCCCCATTTTATGTATCTAACGCAGTGCCAACTTTATTAGAATTTTGTCTTGATCCTAAAATTGATAAATCAACAGGCTTAGGTCCTCAAAGTTTACCTGGTAGGGGAAGAAAATTAATTACATTTACTGATAGTCGCCAGGGAACAGCTCGAATGGCTGTTAGAATGCAACAAGAAGCAGAGCGCAGTCGCCTTAGAGGTTTAGTCTTTGAAATTATTAAAAACAAACAGTTGGAGCCCCCAATTTCAGATGAAATATCAGAGGGAGTTGATATTGATGCGCTAAAGGGGCAAGTTGAAGCACTTAAAAAAGCTGGTTTAAAAGATATGGCAAAGCAGCTGCAAAATAAAATAGATAATGCTTCAACTAATACTGAACAATTTACTGCTGCGGTTGTAAGCTGGCAAGAAATGGTTAACGCTTTAATGTCTAAACCAGATATTAGTACCCATATTCTTAATTATAATAAATATGCAAACCAAGAAGTTTTTGGTATTGCAGGTAGTCGAAAAGTAGCCGAAATGTTATTGGCAAGAGAGTTTGCCAAAAGACCAAAGAGGCGAAATAATTTAGAAACTCAAGGAATTGTAAAAATTGGTTATTTCGGAATGGATAAGGTTACGTCAATACCAAATAACTGGATACAGCATGACTTATCACTTAATGATTGGCGTGATTTTTTAAAAGTTTCATTAGACTTTTATGTTCGAGAGAATAGTTTTCTTAAATTGGATGATGATTGGCGCATTTGGATTGGCTTTAACTTTTATTCTAAAACGCTTCGAAAACCAGACTCCACAGAAGAAAATGAAAAGAGTGTAAAAAAATGGCCTCAAATTACTAAAACAACCTTAAATCGACTAGGTAAATTATTAGCTTTAGGGGCAAACCTTGATCCTAAAAAATCACAAAGTGTAGATATTATAAATGAATGGCTACGAGCCGCTTGGACAGCTTTAACAACCCATAGAATACTTGAAAATGAAGGTAACCAATTCTATCTCAGTAAAGAAAAAATCACGTTTTCATTTAGTGAAACATTTTTTGTTTGTCCGTTAACAAATAAATTAATAGATACAACATTTAAAGGTTTAACACCATATTTACCTAATGATATAAGTCATAATTATTTCAGCTGTAAAAAAGTTAAGATGCCAGCAATTTGGTCGTTTGATGCTTCTCAAGAGGATTATCAGGATGGCCTTAATAAAATTAGAAGTATGACTAATAATGATGGTGATATTACAAAATTACGTTCTGATAACTTATGGACTGATATCAATGATCGAGTATTAGAAGGCGGCTTTTATTATCGTACTGCGGAACATTCAGCCCAACAATCTGCTGATAGGTTGCAAAAATATGAAGATGATTTTAAAAAGGGCAAGGTAAATGTTCTAAATTGTTCTACAACCATGGAAATGGGCGTTGATATTGGTGGTATCTCTGCCGTTGTTATGAATAACGTGCCACCACATCCTGCTAATTATTTGCAAAGAGCTGGAAGAGCTGGTCGTAGTAATGAATCAAGAGCAATAGCTTATACTCTATGCAAAAGTAATCCTCATGATAGTGAAGTTTTTAATGATCCAACTTGGCCATTTGTTACCAAAATTCCCGCGCCACAAATATCGTTGGATTCATCAAGGTTAGTTTCTCGACATGTTAACTCACTGTTGTTATCTATATATTTACGAGAGGTTGTAGGCTCAACCGTTAAAGAAAAAACAGCATTGAATTTACAGTGGTTTTATGAAGCCGAAGATGGAGAGCAAAGTACTTGTGATAAATTTAAAGCTTGGTTAGGCTCTTCTTCAGTTTTACTTGAAGATACGGTAAAAAGCTTAATTCGTGGAACAGCTTTAGCGGGAGATGATGTTTTAAGCGTGATTAACCGATCTAAAATTGCGATTAAAGTCTTGCAAGGCAAGTGGTTATCACAATTAGAGTACTTAATAAAATCCTATACTAATGCGGAAAAAGACTCTCCTTATGAGTACCGAGTTAGTCTTGAGCTATCTCGTCATCGCAAGGAGTATTTATTAAAAGAACTAGCGGCTAAAGCTTTTCTGCCTGGCTATGGCTTCCCTACCGATGTGGTAACTTTAAATAATAGCAATATTGTAGATTTTCGTCGTGAAAAATCAGGGAAAAAGTCTAAAACAACATATCGGGAAGATAACATATCTCAACTGAGAGAAATGCCAAGCAGAAACTTAGCTGTTGCTATCCGTGAATATGCTCCTGGAGCGCAGCTTGTTATCGATGGTAGGGTTTTTAAGTCCGCTGGCATATCACTCAACTGGCAAAAAATAGGTGTTAATACAAAAGAAGCACAAAAATTTGATAATGCATGGAAATGTGGAAACTGTGGGCAAACTGGAGTTGAAACAACGGGTATTGATCCAACCGAACTAATTTGCTCAAGGTGTGATCACAAAATACCTTTAAAACTTATCAAAAAGACGATTGAACCCACTGGTTTTGTTACTGATTTTTTTGAACATCCGGGTAATGATATCAGTAGTCAAAGTTATATTCCTGTGCAGCCGGGTTGGTTATCTTTACAAGGTGATGATTTCTCTCTACCAAACCCAGCAATAGGCTTTATGAGTTATGGCAGTAATGCCACACTATTTCAGCATTCTTCTGGTGAAAATGGCAAGGGTTATGCTGTTTGTTTATCTTGTGGTAAAGCAGAATCTATGAGTGTCGATGGTGAATTTCCTAAAGGTTTGTCACCAAACTCCGATCATCGGCCAATAACGTCTACACCTAAATCAAAAGACTCGGATGGTTTTCAGCCACCTTGTGATGGTAGTACCACTGTTCATTCTGAAATACATATTGGTTGTACGTCACTTACTGACGCGTTTGAGCTAACATTAAAGCACCCTATCTCAGGGGCGTATATTGAAGATACAGAGAATGGTCGCACTATCGCACTTACACTTGCCGTGTCATTAAGGAATGCTTTAGCTAGCAAGTTAGGTATTTCAACGTCAGAAATTGGCTATTCAGTTCGGCCCTCAAGAATATTGACAACAAATTTACCCGCTATGGTGATCCAGTTATTTGATGATGTGAGTGGTGGAGCTGGTTTTGCCACAAACGCGGCCAGTCATATAGATATATTACTTACTGATATGTATGATTTTCTAGAATGTGATTCTTGTTGTGAGAGTGTATGTTCAACTTGTTTACTTGATTCAAATACTCGTCATGATATCAATCATTTAGATCGACACTTAGCGCTAAACTGGCTAAGCCGTGATTTTAAGTGCTTTGTTTCGTTAGCAGCCGAATATAATTATTTGCAAGGATCAAAATATTGCCATGAATCAATTAAAGAAGCGATTTCTCATCAAATAAACAGAGGGGCAAAATCAGTAACACTTTGGTTGTCAGATAACCTTCATGAATGGGATTTAAATGTTCGAGAAGTACATATGTTTGTTTATCAGTTACTTCAAATCAACAAGGTCAATTTGTGTCTTGTCGTACCCAACATTTTATTAGGTGAAAGTGAGAAGAGCTCTCTATCTAGGTTTGCAGAGCTTGGAGTGAAATTAGTGACATCAAATAAAAAACTCTCTAATGGTTTTATGGTAGCAGAAACTGAGTCAACCACTTGTACCCTGTCAATAGCAAGTCAAGAACAAGATCTATTGTCTCCTAATGCAAGTTGGTTAGTGAGTAATAGTGAGCAAATATTAGTAAAATCTACTCTAAATCAAGAATTTGAATTTACGCCAATTGATACATCAAAATGGTGTAAAAGTAGCAGCGAAAGTGGCAAAAAAATCGAAATAAACAAAGAGTTGAATGGTGAAATAAAATCATTTGGAAAAAGGTTTTGGGATTATATTGGCAATGAATTTCCGCTATTAGCTAACGATCTTAAAAATAGTACGCTTAAGAGTGTCGAATATTCAGATAGGTACCTGCAATCTCCTTGGTATATGGTATTGCTAGGTGAGATAATTCGTGGCTTACCATTTAACTCACAAACGTCTTTCAACCTGCAAACCTTATTCACCGAAAAAAAGACTAAGGGCAGATTTATAAATCATGATTGGCAGAATCCTACAGACATGAGTGAAGTGCTTGCCTTATGGTTTACCCAAGGCATTAAACTTAGTTGTTTTTTAGATTTACACGAGAACAAAGCTAAAATATCTCACCGAAGAGAGTTAACCCTTATTTTTGAAAATGATAATTCATATAGCATTGGCTTTGATCAGGGCGTTGGCTATTGGAACCATGATTTGGGTAGAAATAAACATTATTTTGATTTCTCAGGTGAAGTTAATGACCAACTTATGAAAATGGTTGAAGTATGGTCCGAGGGAAAAGTTAAAAATGCTGCTGACTGGGAAACTGTTGTGTATATTAATAAGCTATAAAAGTACCCGAGATAACAAAAAATTGAATAATGATCGAACTCAGTGCTGAGATATAATACCATTTGACACATTATTGGATAGGAAAAGTATTTGAGCTGAAAAATTAATAGGTTTGTAAAATAAATGGCTTTTATAAATCACTACAGCTATTCCCAGCATCATAACATTATCGCTAAAATATGAAAAATATAGCGTAAAGTCGAGGTGCTGTACTTTTGGAATCTTTTTTCTTTATTTTTCACTTTATTGATTATTCTATCTTTTTTAGGATGGTTAAGATATAAATTCATTTTTCCTTCTGGAAAAAGATTTTTGTTTTTTATGTTATCTTTTTCACTATAAATGAATATCCCATGGCTTACTTGCTGCCATTGGGCGAGTAGTTTTGTGTCACTTTCTGCAAGCCCAAGTTTTATTGTCCAACGATTTTTAGAAAAAACTTGTATTAGAAAAGTGATGAACTTTTCAAAGTCGTCTTTTTTAGTAAAACATATTGCAGTAGATGAACGAGTGGTATTGTTGGTAAAATAATTAACACACCACAAAATAAGAGCCTCATTATTTGAGTATAATGTTCTTAATTTTACTAAAGCGATATCAGCATCATCTAATTCAACTTTAGAAGGCGGCTTTTGTGGACATAATTGTTCAATATTTGCTAATGATTTTGAATACGCTATAAATAACCTTGATTTACCTTGTTGGGTTTTTTTATTGGCTACGGCTCTAGCATGAACCTAAAATCAGCAGTTGCTACTAAAACATTATAATTTCTAGTCACTATTATCCTGATAATTTCTTTTCTCATACTCAAGGACTATGTTCTATCAAATTTAGCTTTTCTCTGTCTAAATAGATCCCTAGTAGTGCCATAATTTCATCTATTATCATTTGCCAACATTGTGAACTATTCAACTGCGGCGCAGTGACTTTTAGCTTTTTAAAAAAGGGGCTTACTTTTTTGTAAGCATCCGTCATAACACCTTTGAGATGATGGGTACTGGTAATACTTAACTTTTTTTGCCTGCC
>CAZKUH010000073.1:0-8435 GCA_964555895.1 uncultured Enterobacterales bacterium | reverse complement strand
CTGCAGAAGCTTTAAATTATGTGAAAGAGGCCGTACGACAAGCGATGATTAAGCTGGAGGCAAAAGCAGCACCCGCTGGACAGATGCCCGTCGTGCTGGGCGCAGGTTGGCCAGGTATTTTATTACACGAAGCCATAGGACACGGCCTCGAAGGTGACTTTAATCGTCGGGGAACTTCCGCATTTTCGTCGAGAATGGGCAAAATGATCGCATCGCCACTTTGTACCATTGTCGATGATGCCACCTTGTTTGAAAAAAGAGGTTCATTAACCGTCGATGATGAAGGTGTGGCGGGTCAAAACACCCTTTTAATAGAAAAGGGACGCCTCGTCAATTACATGCAGGACAAAAAAAATGCGCAACTCATGGGCACAAAAAGTACCGGTAATGGCCGCAGAGAATCTTATGCTCATTTACCCATGCCACGGATGACAAATACCTATATGCTAGCTGGAGAAACCCACCCGGATGAAATAATCGCCTCGGTAAAAAAAGGTATCTATGCACCTAACTTTGGTGGTGGGCAAGTGGATATTACTTCGGGAAAATTTGTTTTTTCAGCCAGTGAGGCTTACTGCATAGAAAATGGCAAGATAACCTACCCCATAAAAGGTGCCACCTTGATTGGCAGTGGCCCGGAAATACTAAAACAGGTTTCCATGGTGGGGAATGATCTAAAACTTGACCCCGGCGTAGGTGTCTGCGGCAAAGAAGGACAAAGTGTCCCGGTAGGCGTCGGGCAACCCACTTTGAAAGTGGATAAATTATTAGTGGGCGGCACAGAATCATGACCTTATGAGCTTTCCGATAGACACATTTTCTAACGCTATTTCCGTTGACTTAATCACCCAAGAATACTTCAATAGATGGATGAAACTTAAAACTTTAAATGACCTTGGGTCTTTCTTTCCAGCTCACCCCGACAAGCTGAGATAAGCCATGTTATTTGATTTTGCCTGGGTGCTTATTGGCATATCTCTGTTGGTTTGGAGTGCAGATCGCTTAACTGATGGCGCCGCTGCAATTGCCAATAATCTTGGCGTACCGCCGTTTATAGTGGGTTTGACAGTCGTTGCCATCGGCTCTTCAGCGCCGGAGTTATTCATCTCCACGGTAGCAGCCATTGCGGGTACGCCCGGACTGGCTATCGGCAACGCCATCGGCTCTAATATTGTCAACACCGCCATTGTGTTACCCATAGCCGCACTGATCTCACCTTTAATTATCTGCTCTAATATTTTACGTCGGGAAATGCCCTTATTAATCGCTTTCACTGTATTAACAGCCTATTTTCTCTCTGATTTAACCCTTTCAAGAATAGAAGGGTTGATCCTGGTTGGATTATTAGTTCTTTATATTATCTGGTTGATATTTTCCGGTTTCCAAAATCGAAATAAGGATAAACTGCTGACCGATATGATTGGAGAATTACCCGATACTATGCCCACCACTCGCGCTATTTTTTGGGTGGTTATCGGGCTGGCGGTGCTATTGATAGGCTCCGATTTACTGGTCGGGGGCGCAACCAATATCGCTAAAGCCATGGGGATTTCAGACACCATCATCGGCTTGACCATCGTCGCCATTGGTACCAGTTTACCTGAGCTTGCAGCATCCATTGCCGGGGCGCTCAAAAAAGAGCATGAAATGGTGCTGGGTAATGTCATTGGCTCAAATATTTTTAACTTGCTGGGTGTTTTGGGGATAGCCGGTATCATTGCGCCCACCCACAATCTGGACCCGGAAATAATGTCTCGAGATGTGCCCACCATGTTAATCGTCACTGTTGTCATGTACATCCTGGCACAGGGATATGGCAAAAGGGTACATTTTGGTATTCGAGAATCCTTGGCTTTATTGTCCATCTATCTGGTCTACGCAGTTATTTTATTCCAAGAAATGTCCTAACCCCAGCTAATTTGGCATAACTATTAGCCTTTGCCTGATGACCTCGTTATAATCGCTCAATAAAGTTTATACCCAGCATACTTGAAGATGCAGGTATCAGTGGGAATTATAAAGCACTTTAGGCAAGGCGTTGATTGAAGGCAATGATTATCCCATTGGTGAAATCAACAACGCAGAATAAAGCACTTTTAAACCCATCGTAGAAGCGTTTTAGGCCATCCACTTCTGCGTTGCATGAGCTTACAATAGAACGGACTATTGCCTCGCTTATGTGCCTTAAATTGAATGGCCTAAAACACTCTGAAATCCTGCATCTTCAAGTATGCTGGGTATACATATTGATAAATTCAAACTTATGTCTCAAAAACCCACCTTTATAGAACTCGGACAAGCAGTCATCGACATTGAAAGCAAAGCCGTAATGGAAATGCGGGGCAGAATCAATCAGGACTTTGCCACAGCCTGTAAAATCATGCTCAACGTACAGGGGAAAATAGCCGTCATTGGTATGGGGAAATCAGGCCATGTAGGCGGGAAAATTGCAGCCACGCTGGCCAGCACAGGCTCACCAGCTTTTTTTGTTCATGCCGGTGAAGCCAGTCATGGTGATCTCGGCATGATCACCTCAGATGACGTTATCCTGGCGCTATCTAATTCCGGTGCCACCGATGAAGTACTGAACTTACTGCCAGTGATAAAGAGAAAAGGCATCCCGTTAATTGCGCTAACCGGAAATCCAGAATCCAAATTAGCGCGAAATTCAGATGTGCATATCAATGTCGAAGTTTCTGCAGAAGCCTGCCCGCTTGGCTTGGCACCAACCGCGAGTACCACGGCAACGCTCGCCATGGGTGATGCCTTGGCGATAGCACTTTTGGACGCCAAAGGGTTTACTGCCAATGATTTCGCTCTATCTCATCCGGGCGGCTCTCTTGGACGTCGGCTGCTGCTTTTCATTGATGATTTAATGCATACAGCAGAAGATTTACCCCAAGTCAGCACAGATACCCTCATTAGTGATGCCGTTCTTGAAATGACCAGCAAAAGACTGGGTATGACGACGATTATTGACAAGGGTAAACTCATAGGTATTTTTACCGATGGTGATTTAAGACGTGCCATTGAAAAACAGGTGAATTTACACCTGAGTACGGTCGCAGAAGTGATGACAACTGACTGTATTACCCTTTCACCTGGCACTTTAGCAGCAGAAGCGGTTAAAATAATGCAAGATAACGCCATCAGTCAGCTGGTGGTGGTTGATCAGGATCAACATCCAATTGGCGCGTTAAATATGCACGATTTACTCTCAGCAGGAGTTGTCTAAGTGACCACAGAAAAATTAACCCAGGAACAGATTCAACTTTTGTCTGAAAAGGCAAAAAAGATAAAGCTGGTTGTGACCGATGTTGATGGCGTACTCACTGACGGCAAAGTTTACCTCGATCAAAATACCAATGAATTAAAATCTTTTAATATTAAAGACGGCCTGGGTATGAAACTACTGATGAAACAAAACCTTGTTGTCGCGGTCATAACGGGAAGACAATCTCATATCGTAGATCGCAGAATGACCGAACTGGGTGTAACTGAAGTTCATCAAAGCCAACCGGATAAAAGGCTATGTTTTGCTTCTTTACTGAAGAAATTTAACCTGGAAGCGCAACAGGTCGCTTATCTTGGTGATGATCTGCCGGATTTACCCTTGATGAACCAATGTGGCCTTGGGGTCGCTGTTGCTGATGGACATTGGTTTCTACAACAGCAAGCAGACTGGGTAACATCTTCTCGAGGCGGGGAAGGCGCATTTCGCGAATTGGCAGAACTTATTCTCGGCGCACAAGGCCTGTTACCCGCAATCCTCGAGGAATACAAACATTGATAGAATCCAGAACCTGGTTACTGATTGCGCTGTTTGTTGTGCTGCTGGTCGCGTTGTTAAATTTATCTACTATCGAAGAAAACGCTCCGCCGCCTTTACTGGGTCGTGAGGTTCAGGAAATTTATGACTATGGTATGACCGGTGTCACCAGAGTTCAGTTTGATGACAATGGCAGAATTGCCAGTAAATTATCCGCGAAAACCTTATTCCATTACCCGCTACAGCAAAAAATAAAACTAACGGCACCGCAACTACTTTTTAATATGGCTGGAGCCAGCTGGCAATTATCATCCAAAACAGGTTTATTATCAGAAAATACCCATGAATTGAGCCTGCAGGAAAAAGTCAGGCTGTACAAATTAACCCCACAGACAAAATCTTCGTTAAATAATCCCGCCGTCTCAATGAAAATGTCTGAGTTGGTTTTCAATCTGAAGCAACAAATTGGTTATAGTCCTTACCCGGTCGAATTGATAGCAGCACCTTGGAAGATAACCGGTGTTGGCCTTGCCATTGATGTAAAGAAACAACAATTAACTATTTTAGACAAGGTTTTTGCCACCGATGAAATCAATCAATCTAACTAGTTTTCACAGACGCATAAAAATATCACAGTTACTGCCAGTAATTGTTTTAGCGACTTCTTATTCGGTTACTTTGCTGGCCGCAACTTCTATCCGCTCTCAGTCATTTTCTTTAGATATTGCGCGAGCTACCAGTCAATTCAATAAAGGCATTGAAATTATTAATGGGGCGGTGAAAATTAATGCCTCCAGCCTACTGAAAAAAAATATATCATTAAAAAATGGGGCAGATTCTGTGGAGGTGATGCAACTTTCAGGTTCTCCAGTCAAAGTGGTCATTACGGAAACCGCCCAGAACCGAATCACCACCATAGTAGCCAACGATGTAAAATTCATGCCAACTGCTGGCATCTTGGAAATTCAACAAAATACCAAGCTCAGCATCGTTGTCAATGGCGCACAGAGAACGACCATAAAGGCGGTCAGTATGCGTATTGTTCTGCTCAACAATAAAATTTCCACCATTGATGCCTCAGGCTCCCCATTAACATACCAACTCAAACCAGCCGAGGGTGAATTCATCAATTCTACCGCTAGAAAACTCTTCATCAACAATCAAAACCAGCAAGTTATTTTATTTGATGCCCAGGTCATTCAAAGTGGCAACAAGCTACAGGCTGGCGAAATTATCGTCGATAGTAAAACAGGGAATTTAAGTGCCAGTGCGGGTGGCGTACAAAAACCTTCTTTTTCGATCGATATCGATAACCTGGATGCTCCTCCAGAAAAACCCAATACAATCGATGAGCAAAAGCTCAAACCGGTTCCCACATCCACATCCAGTAAAAACATGGATCAAAGCACACCGGTTAAACTGGATAAAAAAACACAGCAAGGACAAAAAAAATGAGCCAACTTGAAGTTCTCAACCTGGCCAAGACTTTTAACAAAAGAAAAGTTGTCTGTGATGTTTCCATGAAAGTAGAACAAGGGCAGGTCATCGGTTTACTGGGGCCAAACGGCGCAGGAAAAACCACCGCATTTTATATGATCGTTGGATTAATAAAGTCTGATAGCGGTAAAGTTCTACTCGATGGTAAAAATATATCAAACCTGGCCATGCATGAGCGAGCACGGCTGGGTATCGGTTACCTCCCGCAGGAAGCCTCCGTCTTCAGAAAATTGACTGTGGCCGAAAATATCATGGCAATTCTCGAAATTCGTGATTTGCACCGCGGTGAAAGACAGGAGAAACTTGATCAATTACTGGAGGAATTACACATAAATCATATTCGAGATAGCCTGGGTATGAGTCTATCAGGTGGCGAAAGAAGACGTGTGGAAATTGCCCGTGCCCTTGCCGCGGATCCTAAATTTATTTTACTTGATGAACCTTTCGCTGGTGTTGACCCTATTTCCATCCTGGATATTAAGCGGATTATTGAACATTTGAGAACACGAGGTCTCGGTGTTCTTATCACCGATCACAATGTCAGAGAGACCTTGAGTGCTTGTGAGTACGCCTATATCGTTGATAGTGGTAAATTAATCTGTGAAGGAAGCCCAGAAACCATCATCGCCGACAAAAAAGTAAAGCAGGTCTATCTTGGGGAAGATTTCAGCCTTTAAAATAGCCCCCTAAATTCGCAATAAATAGCCCTTTTCTCCTCGCTATTTAAGGACAACTGATGAGGAATAAGCTATGCTTGAATCATGCGAAATCAATCCATCCCCAAGTTGTATTCATGAAGCCCTCCCTGCAGTTAAGAATGGGGCAGCATTTAACCATGACCCCACAATTACAACAGGCTATTCGTCTGTTGCAATTGAGCGCATTGGAGCTACAAACTGAAATTCAGGAATTTATTGACAGCAATCCCATGCTGGAGGTTGATGAAAAAAATGTCTCAGAACAAAACAACGATGACAACAATAACGCAACCAATGAACAAGAGATAATCGATGACAGTACTGTGCTCACTTCTGATGCTTTAACACAGGATAAAATACCCGATAACTCGCCATTGGATAACAGTTTACAAAAATCGACTGAAAATAACAGCGATGGTAATCTGGATAATGAGCAGGCACCTCAATCGAGTGATTGGGATGCAGCAGCATCCATCGTGGGAACCAAAAGAGATACAGAATATGAAAACGAATTTTACGGTGGCTCTAAAGAAACGTTGCAGGATCACCTTATCTGGCAAATGAATTTAACACCTTTCACCGAGCTGGATCTGTCCATTGCAACGGCATTAATTGATGGTATTGATGATGATGGCTACCTCACCATAGCATTGGAAGAAATCCAACAAGCTTTCAACAGCGAGGAATCTGACGTTGATATTGAAGAAGTAGAAGCCGTGTTACACCGGATCCAACACTTTGATCCGTTGGGTGTCGGCAGTCGGGATTTAAGGGAATGTTTGCTCTGTCAATTGCGTAAATATGATGATGATACCCCTTTTGTACAACAAGCATATTGTCTCATCAATGAATATCTGGCTCTGCTTGGACAAAAGAATTATCGCCTGATCATGAAAAAAAGTGGCCTTTGTGAAGAAGATATTAAACAAGGTCTCAAACTCATACAAAGCCTGAATCCCAAACCCGGCAGCGAACATTCTACCAGTACTGCCGAATATGTGGTACCCGATGTGTATGTGAAAAAAATAAAAGGTCGTTGGCAAGTGGACCTAAATCCTGATGCTGCACCAAAAATTCGAGTCAATCAAAGCTATGTCAATATGGCCAAACAGATGACCTCGTCTATTGACACCAAATATCTGAAAAATAATTTGCAAGAAGCGAGATGGTTTATCAAATCGCTGCAAAGCCGCAACGAGACGTTGTTAAAGGTCTCCCAAAAAATAGTCGAGGAGCAACAAGGGTTCTTTGAATATGGAGAAGAAGCCATGCGTCCCATGGTACTTAGTGATATCGCACAGGCAGTAGATATGCACGAATCTACTATATCACGCGTCACCACCCAGAAATTTCTGCATTGTCCTAGCGGTATTTTAGAACTCAAATATTTTTTCTCAAGCCATGTCAGTACCAGTTCAGGAGGAGAATGTTCTTCTACAGCAATACGCGCATTATTAAGAAAATTGGTCGATGCCGAAAACCCGCAAAAACCACTCAGTGATAGTAAAATTTCAACCCTGTTGAAAGATCAAGGTATCATGATCGCTCGACGGACCGTGGCTAAATATCGTGAATCATTAAATATTCCCCCTTCAAATGAACGAAAAATACTCATTTAGGTCAGAATTATTGAAAAGGAGGTGAAAAACAAATTTTTAACCCCATATATCTACAGGTAAATGATGGTAAAACCATCTTGAATTCATCCATAAAATAGAGGGATTGGATCTATGCAAATAAACATTACCGGTCATCATGTAGAAGTCACCAAAGCTTTGAATGACTTTATCCATGATAAATTTAAAAAACTCGAAAGACATTATGAATATATTAATCATGCCCACGTCATTCTCACCATAGAAAAGCTCTCGCAAAAAGCAGAAGCCCTTTTAACCGTCAAAGGTGGAGAAGTTTTTGCAGAATCTACCACCGAAGACATGTACTCAGCGCTTGATAGCCTGGTTGATAAACTCGACCGGCAGCTGCAAAAGCACAAACAGAAAGTTGCTGCGTATTAGTCCAACAAGCTGATTCATTTGAAATGCATTTTAATTAAGCCAACACTTTTAGAGATTAAGGTGTTGGTTTAATCTTTTCATTAAATTGTCTCTCACCTTATGTTAGAATCCAAATATTCTTTATGGATGCTAATGAGAATGGTGTTTATCATTCTTTGATGAATTAAAATGACAGATATAACTGCCGATCCACCCTTGGAACAGCCCCCACGTATCATATATTGTGAATGCCTCTCCAGTAAGAAAAAAGCCTTGGAATGTATTGCCAAAGCGATGTCTGAGTCTTCAGTATTATCTATTGGAGATATCCTTGAAGCGATGATGAAAAGGGAGCGCCTGGGTACCACCAACTTTGGTCATGGTATTGCCATTCCACACGGTAGACTGAAAGACTGCACTAAACCTATCGGCGTTTTATTGATTGTGGCACAATGTCTGTGTGAGAATCCGGAC
>CAZKUH010000072.1:0-8447 GCA_964555895.1 uncultured Enterobacterales bacterium | reverse complement strand
AATGAAGAAGAACTTGCTGACGCGTTGGCTCGGCAAAGTTGGGATATCTTCCTTGCTAAAGAGAATTGCCCTCAACTACCTACCACAAAAGCCCAGGCAATAATAAAACAGAGTGGTCGTGATATTCCTGCCATTTTGCTCTCAGCAAACTTTTCCCCGGTTTCACTAAATGAAGCTTTTGAAAATGGTTTCCAAGTACTTATTCCAGAAGATGATAATCAGTTACTCGAAACCACAGTACACCGGGAACTACTTCATCTGGAAGACCGGCGCCGGCGAAAACAGGCTGAAGCGCAACTAAACGAAGCAGAAAAACGCTGCGAATTATTACTGGCAAACTCTCGAGATGCTATCGCCTACATTCATGAAGGTATGCATATCTATGCCAATCAGTCTTATCTGGAACTCTTTGGTTTCAGTCGTTGGGATGAAGTTGAATGTATGCCCGTTATGGATATGATTGCAACTGATTATCATGAGTCTTTTAAAGAATTTTTACGCCAGCAAAGTCGCTCCCCCAATGAAATGCCTTATGATTTTGTGGGTGTTGAATCAAACGGGTCTCATTTTGATGGGAGTTTATCTATGTCGAAAGCCAGTTTTGATGGGGAATCCTGTATACAGGTACTCATCGCACTGCGTGAAAACGATACCCAGGAACTACAGGAAAAACTGAAAGAGCTGACAAATACCGATCCTTTAACAGGTTTGGCTACTCGCGAATTGCTCATTACCAACTTGACCGAAGTCATCAATAACGCAGCCAATAATGAACAGTCGGCAGCACTGGCTTATATAGAAGTAGATCAATTTGTAGAATGGGAAGAAAAATTTGGCCTGAAATCATCAGATGAAATTCGTTTGAGTATTGCGGACTGGTTGATGGGAATGGCGACAGAGCAGGATACGATTGCCAGAGTAGGTGATCATACTTTTGCTTTGTTACGTACCGATATCGACAAAGATACTTTTAAAAATGTTTGTGAAACTTTCCTCAAGGCTTTTTCTGAGCGCTTGATAGAGGCCAATAAAAAAACCATCTCTGGTACTATTTCCATCGGGATCTGTAAAATAACCGAGCAATCACCCGATGCCGATCAAGTAATTTATGACGCCCATGCTGCCGCAAATCGTGCGCAAACCGGTGGTGGCGATCGCGTAAGAATTTTTGAAGAAGCGGTTGATGGTATCTCGACCGATAAACAACAAAAAGAAGCATTGCGTCACATTCAGGAAGCCATGGAAACAGGCCGAGCCCATTTATTATTCCAACCCATTGTTAAACTGCATGGCGAATCCCAGGAATTTTTTCAGGTCTTATTAAGAGTACGCAATGAAAAAGACGAACCGGTTCCGGTTTCTCAATTATTTCCCGTCACTCAGGGAACCAAATTGGCATTAAAACTGGACTATTGGATTATTGCTCAGGCATTGAGAACACTCAAAGAACATCGGTCTTCAAGCCATCAGAATACCCGATTTTTTGTCCAGCTTTCTTCGACAGCTTTAGAAGATGAAAACCTTATTAAGTATATTCTAAAAACAACCAAAGCTGCCAAAATATCGTCTAATGCCATTATTTATCAAATAGATGAAGTTGATGCTAATAACTATTTAAGTCAATTGAAAATATTGGCTAAAGCACTCTCTGATGAGAACATACAGCTGGCTATTAACCGATTTGGTTCGGGGCTGGACGGCAAAAATCTGTTAAAACATCTATCACCAAAACAGGTGCCATTTGTGCGGGTTGACGGACATATCATACAACATGATCTGATTAAGAATGGCGATTCGAGCAAATTGGTAGAAACCATTAAGCTCGCTAAAGATAATCAACGAACCACCATTGTACCGATGATAGAAGAAGCGCAAACTTTAGCGCAGATCTGGCCTTTAGGAATCGATTATGTACAGGGATTCTACCTGTCTCCCCCTTCAGCCAATCTATATTTTGATTTTAGCGAAGCTGGACTTTAACCCCAAATCCAGCTTATCACCTCAAGTCCAGCCACGCTAATGGCCAAATCTGCTTTTTCGTTCACTGCCGGTTTTGCGTGCCAGGCAATGCCCAAACCAGCTTTTTGCATCACCAGCAAGTCATTAGCACCATCGCCAATGGCCACGGTATTTTCAATATTGACCTTTGCCTGCCGGGCAATTTGTTGCAAGCGTTCGGCCTTTGTCAGCGCATTGACAATAGGGGGAACAATTTTACCGGTTAACGCGCCCTGAATTATTTCCAGTCGATTGGCATGAAATTCCGCAATATGCAATCTAGCAGCGATTCTTTCAGCAAAAAAATCAAAACCACCCGATAAAATAACGGTTTTGATTCCCCATTCATGGAATTGATTTAAAAGTACCTCTGCACCGGGGGATAAGGTTAATCGTCGATATACTGCGATTAAATGTGTCTGAGATAATCCTTGCAAACAAGCTACACGTTTTTGCAAACTTTGCTCAAAATCTAACTCACCACGCATGGCGGCTGCGGTAATTGCTGCAACCTCCGCATAACAACCTTTTTCTCTGGCTATTTCGTCAATGACTTCCTCACCAATCAAGGTGGAGTCCATATCAAATGCCACTAATTCAGGACGTGGCGGTAATTTTTGCGGTGCTTTACATAATTCCCATGGTTCATCTGTTGCAACACCGGTTAAAATATTTAGTTCAGTAGCCGAGGCAATTTGCAGACAACGAGAAGTTAAAACCTTATAGTGAATTTTTGGTTGTTGCTGTACAAGCTCATTTAGAGCTGCTGAAATATCTGTTGCAAAAAGCAAATAATAAAATTTATCCCTCGCCACGAAATCATCTTGAGAACACGAGCTGGGCAACCAGCGGTTGCATAGATCAAGGGGCAAATCGGCGGACAATGACATAAGTAATAAATTTAAAATGATGCTAAAACTCTATGTTACTTGCTCTATTGATTGAATGCACTGAATACTTCCCCCGCCTCATCAATTTTATTTGCTTGCCCCAAGGGCCATAAAAAATATAAAATAGTCTCCCAAAATATAATTTGCTGGAACTTGCTACTTCGTCTTATGGCCAACCTCCTTTCCATCGACAATTATCAACGGCCAAAATTGGATGTTCCCAATAAGGCTGACAAGGTGTTATTGCATTCATGTTGTGCACCCTGTTCTGGAGAGGTCATCGAAGCTATTCAGGCTTCGGCTGTCGATCTGACAGTTTATTTTTATAATCCGAATATCCATCCCATTGCTGAATACGAAATACGTAAAGATGAAAACAAACGCTTTTGTGATAAATTGCAGGTTCCTTTCATCGATGCCGATTACGATATGGAGAACTGGTTTGAACGAGTGAAAGGTCTCGAAGATGAGCCTGAACGCGGTGAAAGATGTACTGTTTGCTTTGATATGCGGTTTGAACGTACCGCTCTTTATGCCCATGAGAATAATTTTTCTGTTATCTCAAGCTCATTAGGAATTTCTCGTTGGAAAGATATGAATCAAATCAATGGTAGTGGTGTCAAAGCTGCAAGCCGTTATCAGGCTATTACCTACTGGACCTATAATTGGCGAAAGATGGGTGGAGCTCCTCGGATGGTCGAACTTTCTAAAAAGGAGAATTTTTATCAGCAGGAATATTGTGGTTGCGTTTATAGTTTAAGAGATACTAATCATTGGAGATTTAAAAATGACCGTCCTCGCATTCAAAGAGGTGTTAAATTCTACGGTTTGGACGCCATTGATATTGATATAAAAAATATTGAGTGAATATTTTTTGGCTACTCGTCATGGGGTGAAAAATTTTCTAATATTTCCCTAGCCGCTTGTCTGCCATCTGCAATTGCTGTAACGACTAAATCCGCACCTCTAACCATATCGCCACCAGCGTAGACTCCATCCGCATGTGTCTTTTGCATAAACGAACTTGCAGACTGGGTTGTTGCTATCGTTTTAACCAAGCCATTTTTATGTTGTTTTAATCCGAGGGTATCAAACCAGCTTTGTGGGTTTGCTTTAAAACCAAAAGCGATGATGACGCAATCTGCTTCGACAAAAACAACTTCTGTCAGTTTCTCTCCATTTTGCTGCTGGGTGCTTGCAAATTCTACGCCTTTTAATTGTCCTTGTTCACTCACAATAGCCAGCGGTTGAAGATCAAAAACCAACGCAACGCCTTCATCTTTGGCATTTTCTATTTCTTTTTTTGAACCAGGCATATCCCGTTCTTTTCGTCGGTAAATACATTGTACGGTTTTTGCTTGTTGCCGAACAGCCGTGCGCACACAATCCATGGCAGTGTCTCCTCCACCTAAAACCACGACTCGTTGCTTGCTGGTATCAATATAGGGATATTGGGACATATTAAAAGACTGTTGCTGATTAATGTTGCCGATAAGATAATCGAGCGCATGATGAACGCCCTTTATTTCCAAACCGGGTAAATTTCCATCGAGGTAGCCATAAGTGCCGGTACCCAGAAAAAGCGCATCATAATCATTTTTTAATTGTGCTACGGTTATGTCCTTGCCAATTTCTGTATTTAAATGAAATTCCACCCCGATATCCTCTAAAAATTGCCGACGTTTTTGGACGATTTCTTTTTCCAGTTTAAAAGCGGGAATACCAAAAGTTAACAGCCCCCCAATTTGTGGGTTTCGATCAAAAACAACCGCTTTTACCCCATGCCGCACCAGCAACTCAGCACAACCTAAACCTGCTGGCCCTGCGCCAACAATAGCCACGGATTTCCCTAAAGGCGTCACGGCTGAGAGATCCGGCCGCCAGTTATCCGCCAGCGCCCGATCCGCAATACTTTTTTCAATATCACCAATAGTCACCGCGCCAAAGCCGGTATTTAAAGTGCAGGCTTGTTCACATAACCTGTCTTGGGGGCACACTCTGCCACAAATTTCCGGCATCGGGTTGGTCTCATGCATCAATTCAGCCGCTTGGGTAAATTTGTCCGCCGACACCAGATCCAGCCAATTTGGAATATAATTGTGTAGGGGGCATTTCCACTCACAATATGGATTGCCACAATCCAGACAACGATTGGCCTGTTGTTGTAAATTCAATGATTTCTCGACGATATAGATTTCATTAAAATCTTTATTTCTCTGCGCGCCGCGTTTTTTTGCAGTTTGACGTGGACGTGACAAAAAATACAGTGGATCAGCGAACGCTGCTTGAAATTCATTTTTGTCCTTAGTCACAACCTGCTCCCGGAATAGATAATGTGGTTGGAATTTCCAACGATTTAACCGCTTTTACTTTGAGCGTTTCTAACTGCTCTTCTGAGCACGCTGTTTTAGGCAGTATTAAATTAAAGGCATCCAGAAAGTGTTCAAAATTGGCGATTATTTTTTTTGCCCACGGGCTATTAGTTTGTCTGATATGTTGCTTCAACAAAACTAAAAGCTGCTGCTTTTCTTCAGTCGAATCCAACTCACTCATTGGCAAAATAGCGACATTAAGCGGATTTACTTTACCCCGCAGGGTGTCGTCCTGATCCAATATATAAGCTTTACCACCGGTCATTCCAGCCGCAAAATTTTCTCCGCTTGGACCAATGACTACAATGACACCCCCCGTCATATATTCACAGCCATGTGCACCTACACCTTCAATCACGGCTGTTGCCCCTGAATTTCGTACCGCAAACCGTTCCCCGGCTTGACCTGCGGCATATAACTCACCACCGGTTGCGCCATAAAGACAGGTATTGCCAATGATGGCTCCTCGACTAGCCTTGTATTGGATATTTTCAGGCGGGTAAATGCTCACCCGCCCACCAGACATGCCTTTTGCGACATAATCATTGGCATCACCCTGTAGTGAAATATGCAACCCGGCGTTATTCCACACCGCAAAACTCTGACCGGCAATACCTTTAAAGCTCAGTTTCTGGGTAAAATCTTCCGGGATAGTTTCACTGGCAAGCCAGCCGGAAACTGATGCCCCAACGGAGCGATCATAATTTTTAATAGTGTACTGTAAGGGCTTTATTTCATTTTTCATCCAGAGTGTTTTTACGTCCTTTAGAATTTGTTGATTAAGTCTACCCGTATCGAATGGCAGGTTTCTTTTGTTTTCATAATGCGCTACGCCAGTTTTCGGACGCTTTGCCGCTTGCAAAATAGCGGATAAATCCAAATGGTTCTGGCAGGTGGTTGTTCCCGGTAATAATTGCAGTAAATCCGTTCGACCAATAATGTCATCAATGGATGGCACGCCCAGTTTTGCTAACCATTGTCGAGTTTCCTCCGCGACAAATCTGAAATAATGCACCACTTTTTCCGGCAATCCGGCAAAATGCGCATCTCTCAATATTTTATTTTGCGTTGCAATACCCGTGGCACAATTATTAAGATGACAAATACGCAAATATTTACAACCTAACGCCACCATCGGACCGGTACCAAATCCAAAACTATCCGCACCTAAAATGGCGCCCTTGATTACGTCTAGCCCAGTTTTTAAGCCACCATCAACCTGTAAACAGATACGATCCCTTAAATTATTTTGCATCAGCGCTTGATGAACTTCTGCCAGGCCTATCTCCCAAGGTGTTCCAGCATATTTGACTGAGGTAAATGGGCTGGCTGCCGTGCCGCCATCATGCCCGGAGATAGTGATCATATCAGCATACGCTTTTGCTACACCTGCAGCGATGGTACCAATGCCTGGACCAGAAACCAGTTTGACAGAAATCAGTGCTTGAGGATTGACTTGTTTTAAATCAAAAATTAACTGGGCAATGTCTTCAATGGAGTAAATATCATGATGGGGTGGTGGCGAAATTAACGTGGTACCTTTGGTGGCGTTTCTAAGTTGAGCAATTTCTGCGGTGACTTTGGCGCCGGGTAATTGTCCGCCCTCACCCGGTTTGGCGCCTTGCGCTATCTTAATCTGTAACACTTCTGCATGGATTAGGTATTGCGCATTCACCCCGAAGCGACCCGATGCGATCTGTTTGATCTTGGAGTTTCGAGGCGTATTAAATCTGGCGGGATCTTCGCCACCTTCTCCTGAATTTGAGCGTCCACCAATACTATTCATGGCGATAGCCAGCGCTTGATGCGCTTCTGGGCTTAAAGCACCAATGGACATACCTGCTGAATCAAAGCGCTTTAAAATATCCGTGGTTGATTCAAGTTGTTGGGGCGGGTGGGGGGATTTGGATAATTTTAATGCCATTAAATCCCTTAAAGCTGCCACGGGGCGACGGTTAACCGTATCGGCAAAAATCTGATAATCTTTTTGCAAACCGCTTTCTACTGCTTGTTGTAAAGATTCTACTACCGCTGGATTGAAACAATGGTATTCACCATCATGGACATATTTTATCTGGCCACTACGCTGTATCTTATGCTGCGTTTTCCAGGCAAGTTTGGCGCAATCTCGGCTCATTTGCTGTAAATCATCAAAGGTTGCCCCGGCAATTTTAGAGGTCATTCCAGCAAAACATATATCGACCACGGTTGGATGTAGACCAATAATTTCAAATAACCGTGAATTGCGGTAGCTGGCGATAGTAGATATACCCATTTTAGACAGAATTTTCAGTAAGCCTTTGTTAATACTGGCATAATATTGTGAGCGAGCAGTAATAAGATTGATGCCCAATTGTTTTTCAGTATGTAACTCATTAATGATTTGTAATGCTAGATACGGGTATATTGCGGTAGCACCCAGGCCAATAAGCACCGCAAAATGGTGTGGATCGCGTGTTGTGGCAGTTTCCACAATAATATTGCAATCCAGACGTAACCCTTCTACTACCAGTCGATAATTCACCGCACCAACGGCCAGTGCCGCATGAATTGGTAAGCTGTTTTCGTTGATATCCCGATCGCTAAGATGTAATAACACACAGCCGTTTCTTACCAATTCCACAGCATCATCTGTGAGTTTATTAATGGCCTCTTCGAGAGAAACGGTTTGGCGATAATTCAATGATAAGACCTTACGTTGGTAATCTTTATCATCTAGCCCTTTAACCTGCTGAAACTTTGCATAATTTAAAATCGGGGAAGACATAATTGCTCTGGATGCTAGGCCATCGGTCTCTTGAAATAAATTGTGTTCACGCCCCAGGCACGTCTCTAGCGACATCACCAGTTTTTCGCGTAAGGGATCGATGGGAGGGTTGGTCACCTGGGCAAAATATTGTCGAAAATAATCAAATAAATTTCGCGGTTTTTCTGAAAGTACCGCGATGGGTGTATCATCTCCCATCGACATTGTGGGTTCCTGGCCGTTGATGGCCATGCCCTTGATCAGCTGTTCTTTTTCTTCGATGGAAACATTAAATAATTTCTGAAAACTAGGTAATTTATCCAGATATCCTTCAATAAAAATTCGGGCACCTTTTATTTCAAGTTCAGCGTTCGAGCGTAAATTTATGGTGTTTTCACGTAACCATTCAAGGTAAGGGTGTCTATTTTTGAGCATCTCGTC
>CAZKUH010000071.1:0-8529 GCA_964555895.1 uncultured Enterobacterales bacterium | reverse complement strand
TTCAGGGTGATCTTGGAAATTTTAGGGACTTGCATGACAGACTTATAACCAAACTGTTCGTTTAGCTGTTTAACCACCGTTTTACGGTAAAAGTCTTGCAGTTTCGCCATAGTTATTTCACCAATAGATTAAGCATCAATCAGTTCGCCATTCGACTTAAAAAAACGAACCTTCTTGCCATCTTCCAAAAATTTGAAACCCACACGATCAGCTTTTCCACTAGCAGAATTGAAAATTGCAACGTTGGAAAGCTGTAAATATGCTTCCTGTTCAACGATACCACCTTCAACACCGGCATTGGGATTAGGCCGCGTATGACGCTTCACCATATTAACACCTTCAACTTTTACTTTGTTTTCCAGTATTCGAGTCACATTGCCTCGTTCGCCCTTACTTTTACCTGTAAGAACAATAATTTCATCACCTGCTTTAATCTTTTGCATTCCCGTAATCTCTCTTGTTTATAAAACTTCAGGAGCTAGCGAAACGATTTTCATAAAATTATCGGTTCTTAACTCTCGAGTCACAGGTCCAAAAATGCGGGTGCCAATAGGTTGACGATTTGCGTTTAATAAGACTGCTGCATTATCATCAAACCGTATCAGTGAACCATCGCTGCGACGGACACCTTTTTTGGTACGCACTACCACTGCATTATGCACTTCACCTTTCTTCACTTTACCGCGAGGAATGGCTTCTTTAATGCTGACCTTAATGATGTCTCCAACTCGGGCATAACGCCGGTGTGAGCCACCTAACACCTTGATACACATCACTCTTCGTGCACCGCTGTTATCGGCAACGTCAAGGACGGATTGCATCTGGATCATCGGTTTTCTCCACTAACTTACCAGCGCCACAGGGGTTTCCCTGTTTAAAGCGACGCGGGAGTATATCACAAAAGTTCAATGAAGTAAGGAAGAAAACTTCCCACTTCTCCAAATTCTAAATTCCAGTTGAACGGGTAACGATTTCAACCAATTTAAAAGTTTTAGTCTTCGACAAAGGCCTGACAGAAGCAATGGTGACGGTATCACCCATATTCGCTTCATTAGATTCATCATGCACATGGATTTTTTTAGAACGCTTAATATACTTACCATAAAAAGGGTGTTTAACCTTTCTTTCAATAAGTACGGTGATGGTTTTATCCATCTTGTCGCTCACAACCCGGCCGGACAAAGTCCGAACAATAGTTTGATTCTCAGACATTACTCACCTGCCTTTTGCTGCATAATAGTTTTTACCCTGGCGATACTGCGTCGGACATTTTTCAACTGGTGCGTTTTCTCCAGTTGACCTGTACCTTTCGACATGCGCAAATTAAATTGCTCACGCAAAAGGCCCATCAATTCTTCATTAAGCTCTTCGCCGTTCTTTTCTTTCAGCTCACTTGCTTTCATTACATCACCGTCCGCGTCACAATGGAGGTTTTGAATGGAAACTTAGCGGCTGCCAACTCAAAACCATGTCGTGCAACTTCTTCAGAAACACCTTCAACTTCGTATATCATCCGTCCAGGCTGAATTTGAGCGACCCAATATTCTACCGAACCTTTACCTTTGCCCATACGAACTTCCAATGGCTTTTTGGTGATCGGCTTATCCGGGAAAACACGAATGTAAACCTTTCCTGCACGCTTCATTGCACGCGTCAATGCTCGACGGCCTGCTTCGATTTGGCGCGCAGTCAAACGACCACGTTCGGTAGATCTCAAACCAAACTCTCCGAAACTGACCTTGTTACCACGAGAGGCAACACCACGATTACGCAATTTAAATTGCTTACGGAATTTAGTTCTTTTTGGCTGTAACATGATCTAATCCCCTATTTCCGGCTACGACCGCGGCCTTTTTTCTTAGGCTCTGCGGGTTCAGCGGCTTTGACCTGACCTGGAAGCACTTCACCTTTGAAGATCCAGACCTTAACGCCAATCACTCCATAAGTGGTATTTGCTCGAGAGATAGCATAATCAATATCTGCACGTAAGGTATGCAACGGCACCCGGCCTTCACGATACCATTCTGAACGTGCAATCTCAGCACCACCTAAACGACCACTGACTTGAATACGAATACCTTCCGCACCTAACCGCATAGCACTTTGAACCGCGCGTTTCATAGCACGACGGAACATAATTCTGCGCTCAAGCTGAGAAGCAACATTATCAGAAACTAATTGCGCATCTAATTCAGCTTTCCGGATTTGTTCCACACTAAGATGTGCAGGAACACCGGCAATTTTTGAAATTTGTGCGCGAAGTTTTTCAATGTCTTCACCCTTTTTACCGATAACGATACCAGGACGAGCTGTATGAATAGTCACACGTAAACTCTTTGCAGGACGTTCAATATGAATACGCGATACTGAAGCTTGTTTCAATTTTTCTTTAAGAAAAGAACGAATTGCGATATCGTTTTCAAGATAATCTGCGTAAGTTTCACCATCAGCATACCAAGTCGCATTCCAGTCCTTGATAATGCCAAGGCGGATACCGGTAGGATGTACTTTTTGACCCATGAAATTCTCCTAGTCTTCCGAAACTTTTAGGGTGATGTGGCAGCTACGTTTCAAAATACGGTCACCACGACCTTTCGCACGCGCTCTCATACGCTTTTGCGTAGCAGCTTCGTCGACATAAATAGCTGAAACTTTTAATTCATCAATGTCAGCACCATCGTTATGTTCTGCATTTGCAATCGCAGAATCCAGTACTTTCTTGATAATTTCAGCCGCTTTTTTGTTGCTAAAAGTTAACAAGTTCAATGCTTGTTCAACTTTCATGCCTCGAATTTGATCCGCTACCAAGCGAGCCTTTTGCGCTGACATATTGGCATTGCGATGTTTTGCTAATGTTTCCATTATCCTAACCTCAATTACCGTTTCGTTTTCTTATCAGCAGCATGGCCGCGATAAGTACGAGTCGGAGCAAATTCGCCAAGCTTGTGACCAACCATATCCTCTGTAATAAATACGGGAACATGTTGGCGACCGTTGTGAACTGCAATAGTTAATCCAATCATATCTGGCGTGATCATTGAACGACGAGACCAGGTTTTTATTGGACGCTTGTTGTTTGTCTCAATTGCTGTATCCACCTTTTTAATCAGATGCAAGTCAACAAAAGGCCCTTTCTTGAGTGAACGTGGCACGATAAACCCCTTTATTTCTTATTACGGCGACGGACAATATACTTGTCAGTGCGTTTGTTAGAACGTGTTTTCTTACCCTTGGTAGGCACACCCCATGGCGTTACAGGATGTCGACCACCTGAGGTTCGACCTTCACCACCGCCATGCGGATGGTCAACCGGGTTCATAGCAACACCACGAACAGTTGGACGAACACCGCGCCAGCGTTTGGCACCCGCTTTGCCTAAAGAGCGCAGCATGTGTTCTGATTTTCCAACTTCACCCAAAGTGGCACGGCAATCTGCCAGCACCTTTCGAGTTTCACCTGAACGCAAACGAAGTAATACATAACTGCCTTCTTTTGCCACAAGTTGGACGTAGGTTCCTGCACTCCGTGCGATTTGAGCACCTTTAAGCGGCTTCAATTCGACACAATGTATCGTGCTACCCTGTGGGATATTACGCAATGGCAGGCTGTTGCCTGTTTTAATTGGCGCATTATCACCACTTATAATTTGATCGCCTGCCTGCAAACCTTTAGGCGCGATAATGTAACGTCGTTCGCCGTCAGCATATAAAATTAATGCAATATCAGCGGAGCGATTTGGATCATATTCAAGACGTTCTACACGGCCTGGAACATCAAACTTGTTACGTTTAAAATCAATAATCCGGTAGTGTTGCTTGTGTCCGCCACCAATGTGACGTGTTGAAATTCGACCCTGATTATTTCGACCACCCGTTTTATGCTTCGCTTCTAACAGCGGCGCATAAGGCTTACCTTTATGCAGATCCGGATTAACAACTTTAACAACAAAGCGACGGCCCGGTGATGTTGGCTTTGATTTAACGATTGCCATTTCTAAAATCCTCTATCCGTTGCGCTGCCTATTCGGCACCCAAGAAATCGATTTCATGACCTTCCGCCAATGAAACATAAGCTTTACGCCAGTTGTTTCTTCGACCTTCAGACCGACCCGTTCTCTTGCTCTTACCTTTCACGTTGAGCACTTGAACATTATCAACCTTGACTTCAAAAAGAAGTTCTACGGCTTTTTTTACTTCTAGCTTTGTCGCACCAGGAATGACTTTAAAAACAACCTGGTTACTGAGCTCTGCAGCTCGTGTACTTTTTTCACTGACATGAGGAGCCAGTAAGACTTTCATGAGTCTTTCCTGTTTCATTTCAATTTCTCCTCAAGTTGTTTTAAGGCATCAGCGGTGATCATCACTTTGTTAAAACCAATCAGGCTAACCGGATCAATTGCCTCAACATCTCGCACGTCAACCTTGTATAAATTTCGTGATGCCAAAAACAGATTTTCTTCTACATGATGAGAAACAATCAGAACGTCATCTAATCCCATAGCAGTCAACTGTTCAACCAGCAACTTGGTTTTAGGTACTTCAAGTTTGAAGTCTTCAACCACAACCAAACGATCTTGACGGATCAGTTCAGACATAATGCTGGCGATTGCACCGCGATACATCTTACGATTCACCTTCTGGCTGTGATCTTGTGGACGTGCGGCAAATGTAACGCCACCCTTACGGAATATTGGGCTACGAATAGTCCCTGCACGCGCACGACCAGTACCTTTTTGACGCCATGGCTTTTTTCCACCACCGCGGACATCTGAACGTGTCTTCTGCGCACGAGTACCCGCACGCGCACCTGCCTGATAGGCAATCACAACTTGATGCACAAGCGCTTCATTAAAATCGCGACCAAATGCACTTTCAGATACGCTCAATGCGCCTTTAGTGGTGTTTTGGCCGGGAACTGTCATTGATAGTTCCATTTATTTTCTCCCGATGGGCGTCTAGTTATCAGCGAATTTAACTGCTGGACGGATTATCACATCGCCGCCTGTAAAACCAGGAACAGCCCCTTTAATCAATAGCAAGTTGCGCTCCACATCTATCCGAAACACTTCAAGAGATTGAACAGTTACCCGCTCGGCTCCCATATGTCCTGCCATCTTTTTGCCTTTAAAAACTTTGCCTGGCGTTTGGTTTTGACCAATTGAACCCGGCGCACGGTGAGAGACTGAGTTACCATGAGTGGCATCTTGCATCTGGAAATTCCAGCGCTTTACAGCCCCTTGAAAGCCCTTACCTTTAGAAGTGCCGGTAACATCAACTTTCTGACCTGATGCAAACTGATCAACTTTCAATTCACCACCAAGTTCGAGGCCATCAAGTTGCTTTTCGTCTAAACGAAATTCCCATTGACCTTTACCAGGCTCTACACCAGCTTTGGCAAAGAGACCCGCTGCGGCTTTGTTTACTTTAGAAGTTTTTTTACTTCCTGCGGTAATCTGCACAGCACAATAACCATCGTTATTTGATGTTTTAAGCTGTGTGATGCGGTTAGGGCCCGCCTCAATTACAGTCACAGGAACAGCTTGACCTTCGTCTGTGAAGACTCTTGTCATACCGGCTTTGCGACCTACGATTCCGATTGTCATGGATAAATCCTCTACCTTTTAATCAGGTAACTATTTTCAGCTAACTTTTCGGGTAATTTATGTCTTCTGACAAATTGTCAGGTGATCAGCCTAAACTGATTTGAACGTCTACACCTGCTGCCAAGTCAAGTTTCATGAGTGCGTCAACAGTTTTCTCTGTTGGGTCTACAATATCAACCAGACGTTTATGTGTGCGAATCTCGTATTGATCACGTGCATCTTTATTAACATGCGGAGAAATCAATATAGTAAAACGCTCTTTACGAGTCGGCAATGGTATCGGTCCACGCACCTGAGCGCCTGTACGCTTGGCGGTGTTTACAATTTCCAGTGTCGACTGATCAATCAGCCGATGATCAAATGCCTTCAGGCGAATTCGAATACGCTGTTGTTTTGCTGCTGCCATCGCAGTGGCTCTCCAATTTCAACAGTAAAAAAAACTGCCGCTTCATCCACAATAAGGATAGCGAACAGTCAGTAAGTAGTTTTAGGACGAAAATTACGTCCATTTTCTACGCTAAATCAAGTGCTTGTATACAACAAATCGCCTTGTTCAGCCTCACTAAAACCCTAATTGAGCATCAGCAAGGCGCAAGATTATACAGTAACTAATTACCAGATACAATAATGGGTTTCCATTTATTTTGAATTTTTATGGCTTTTATGTTTGATGGGATTACATATCTGCATTCTGACTGTCATACCTGACTGAAGTCTCCCGCCTCTGCTAAACCTAAATCGCCCACCATTGCTAAGCGTTAATCTCCCGCCGGTTGCTTCAGCTTAAGTCTTTCAGTAACAAATTGCCCTGGATCTCGTGACGGAGAACTGAAGGGACTCCATGGTTTTTAGACAGGTATCGCCATTCGCTCACAGAATCCAGGACACTATCGATCATGGCGTTTAAATCTTTAATCGGTAGCTTTGTTACATTTTGACCCACGGCGATTAAATCTTTTCTATGATGCATTTTTCTTTTTGAATTTGCACTCATCCAATGCTGTTCTACCCATACATTTCCAGGTTTATAACAATATGCCACATCATAGGCAGGTGATAATCTCCAAGTATTTTCCCGGTATAAAAATGAAAAATTCTTCGCATGATCGTCATTGTTTCTGGCCGCTATATTAAAAACCATCCGCATAAAAATTTGTCGTGCGTCATGTACGGGTAGTCGCAACTTTCTAGCCACTGCAAAAAATTCTTCATAAGAATACGAACCGGGTGTGTTGTAATCTACATGCGCCATTGCGGTTAATGTTTGCTGGTGAATTTTTTGATTCTGCTTTCTATCAAATCGTCGGGTGATAAAATGACGCCTTCTATCGTCTTCAATTAAATGGCATGGTTCCATATCAATACCGGCTTTGGTCGCCATTAAGAAATAAACATATTCCATGGCACCATAGCCCAACGGATCGCCAAAGGTTTCCTGATTCTGATTATTCTCTATCACCCCATCGAATTTCATCAGGTAGTGACTAAAACCCTTGGGAGCATCCACTTGCCCGGATCGAACCTGAGTAAAATCCTCATTAAAGGCCAACACAGCTTTTGGTCTAGCACCACCGGCACTCGTGCCCACAGCCAGCAAGGCTTTCAATCCATCGGGATCAATATTGTTATTGTTTATCGGTACGTTGATCTGTTGACGATTGTTAACCACCTCCTGAGCCAGTTCGGTGAGTACGGCCAAATCTACATTTTGAGAAGCATTGAGTTTTTTCAGTCTATGGGATGGTCGATATTCCAATGCTCCCATACCTCTTGAGCCTGTGTATTGGAGCCTTTCTATTGGGGTTATGGGTCTCGTCCTACCTTGTTTTGCCAACCATTGGTTGAGCACTGCATTACCAAATTTGTCTGGCAGGGAATCCGCGACAAGCCCTGGCAAACCTTTAAATGTTTGCGGATTTAAAAAGGGGAAGTTATAAATTTTATGCGATTCAACCGGCATCGTTAGCGGTGCCAACGCGATGTCTTTTGCAACAAAGCCAGGCGTATATTCCAGATTGCCGATCAACTGCTCATCGTCATAACTGATGACTGCAGCTTCTTCGCCCTGATAATAAACAGATAAGGTTTCGGTTACCATCCCAGTTCACCTTTACCATTTGTGTCAACATTCTGTTTACCCTTACCAGAAGCTCTCTTACGTGCAACGCCTTGTGCTTTTGCCAATTGAACTGGTGATATTGGGGGGGGTGGCAGAAAATGCGCTAATTCTGCTTCCATCCCCAGCGCAACGAGTATGCTGACAAATGTATTGAGCGTGCATTTACCTTTTTCAGCACGGTCGATTGCAGTTCGCGACATGCCCATGATGTCCGCAACTTCTTGTTGGGTATAATTAGCGTTCAATCTCGCTTGCTTTAGTCGAAAACCCAAAGTCTCCAACAAACTATCTACTGCATGTCTCATAAAATATAGATACGCCTTATTTTTAATACACAAATGCTGTATTTAGCCTTTAAGCATTAATATTAATACATAAACATATATAAATCCACGATTAATTGAACTCTGTTAATTTTTTGTGTCCGCGCCTTTCTGAGGTTTAAAATCCAGCCATTCAAATACCGGATAGCCACAAATAACTCAGCTTTTCTATTATTAAGCACTTCTTCATAAGTCGCGACTTATGGGTTAACACCACAATATAGCGATGTCACATGCCAAAAGCTTGCCCTACAACTCAAAGATATATTTTTGGTGCCGTAGTGGATTAATACATGGCTGACTGTCAACAGGACAATACAGGACAGGTATGTTTCTAACATTACTACTGCACCATTATCCGTGGAAATAAGCAGTTGCCAAGGGCTCTTCCAGTGGCAACTGTACTACCAGCGCAAGATCTCTCCACTAAGGTCGAGATGACAAACTTTTTAACGGTCGAGACAAACTTTTTAACGGTCGAGACA
>CAZKUH010000070.1:0-8533 GCA_964555895.1 uncultured Enterobacterales bacterium | reverse complement strand
AAGCAATAGCTCGCGGGTGATATTTGCTGATTCGCTGGCATCTTTCCATCCCCTTAATTCGCCACCGCCATCAAAGTCTGAACTGATACCAACATGATCAATACCGGCAATTTTTACTGCATGATCGATTTGCTCGAGGTATTTTTTGATACTGGCCAATGGGTAATCAATATTTATTTGTTTCACTCCCTGGATATATTCCGGGGTGTTTTCGTGTCGTTCGTAACTAAATTTGTCCGCATGGTAAATTTTCGCAACTGTCGCCTCGAGCGTCTCAAATGCCTTGTCTCTGGCGGGATTGTCTTGAATAAATCCAGTGTAGCCCACAATTTGGATAACGCCGCCTTTTGCCGCTATCTGGTGCAACAAACTGTCTGATAAATTTCTGGGGTGGTTCATTAAAGCACGCGTGCCTGAATGGGAGGCAATTATGGGTGCTTTTGAACGGACAAGCACATCTTTGACACATTGGTCTGAAGCATGAGAGACATCAATCATCATACCTAATTCATTCATTCTTTTGATGACGCTACGACCAAATTTACTGAGACCGTTATCTTGGTCTTTGTCATCTCCAAGTTCTTCTTTGGCTGAAGCGCTATCGCAGATATCATTATTACCATTATGGGTCAGTCCCATATAGCGTGCGCCCAGATTATAAAATTGATCGAGTAATTTTAAATTGTGGGCGATAGGGAATCCATTTTCAACGCCAATAAGTGCCACAAGTTTGCCCTCGCTGTTGATTTTTTTTACATCGGCGGGTGTGTAGGCGAGGGCAATTTTATCTGGATATTTTTCATCAACCATTTTGTAGATAGCGGTAAACTTTTTCATGGCAGCAATATAAGCAGCATAATAACCTGCGGTATTTCTTTTTTGCTGCGCCACGTAAACGATAAAAAAGACGGCATCGATTCCGCCTTTCTTCATTTTAGCAAAATCTACTTTCATTTCGGTTGTGAGACCCGGATCAAAATCATCCGTCAACATATATTCCCGAGAAGTATCCACATGACCATCAATGGTCAGTAAAGATTGGTGGAAACGTGAAAGGTTGATACTAGACTTTTGTGCTTCGCTGGTAAAAGAATTGCTGAGGAAAGTGGTTATGGTGATGGAGAAAATTACAACAAATAATTTTAAATGCATGTCTGGTACCTTGCGGCAGGATCTAACTGCCGGGGTTGGGAGAATCGACTCAAATGGGTGTCTGAGTATGCGTGACAATAGATTGTAGGTTTTATTGACAATTCTGTTAAGCTGTTCATAGACTTCATGGGCAGCTTTTTTAGTTCTGCAATATTATCTTGCAATAGCAACAATAAAACGAGTGTACACCTAGGTAATAAAATATTCCAATAGAAATATTTAAAATAATAATATATTATTCGTATTACTCATATTACCTCATTGCTGATGGCTTATCAGAAAAGTAACGAGCTTCACAAAATTGATAATAATAAAGGTGAATAATGGATTGGCTTAAAATTCTTCCCCCCATTGTGGCGATCATCGTCGTACTGTGGAAAAAAGAAGTCATTTTGGCATTACTTTTGGCTATTTTTACTTCCGAATGGTTGTTGTTGAATCATCCAGCTGGTGTCGGTGATATTTTCTACGGTGGTATAGCAACACTGGATCGCATCAGTAATGTGTTTGCTGATGCCAGCAATACTCGTATTTTGATATTTAGCTTGATGGTGGGTGCCTTATTAGCTTTCATGCGCAGTTCAGGTGGCGTCATCGGTCTGGTGGAATCGTTGATTAACAAAGGCTTTGCCAAAACCCCCCGGCAGGTTGCCATCATGACGACCCTAACCGGTGTGGTGGTGTTTATTGAATCTAATTTATCGGTGTTGACCGCCGGTATTTTATCTCGAGGCCTGTTTGATAAATTTGGCTTAAGCCGAGCAAAGCTGGCCTATATTATTGACAGTACCTCTGCGCCCATTTGCATTCTTATTTTACTCAATGCCTGGGGAGCCTACATATTAGCACTCTTAAGTTCTTATCAATTTGAGCAGAGTGCGGCTGAAATTGTTTGGGGTACGGTGCCGTTTAATTTTTATGCGCTAGTGACGCTGGCTTTTGTTTTCTTTTCAGCATATACCGGGAAATATTTTGGTCCTTTGGCTAGGAGTTCACTCAGCAAAACGGCTGTCACCATGGATGAAGAGCAAGTTGAGGCCAGCCATGCCAGCTTTATGATAGTGCCGATCATTGTCCTGGTTGGCGGAATGCTGGGATTTATGCTGTGGACGGGTAACGGCGAAATGGCGAAAGGCAACGGTTCAAAATCAGTTTTATATGCAACGGTGCTGGCTTCTATGGTTGTTTATTTTATGATGCTTTTCAGCGGTAAATTCAAACATCAAACTTTAGTGAATATTGGTTTTAAAGGGATGTCCGAATTACTGCCACTGGTGGCTATTGTGCTGCTTTCTTTGGCATTGGGTGCCAGTCTAAAAGCCCTGGGGACGGGACTTTATATTTCACAAATTGTCGGTGCTTTTTTACCACTTTATCTTATCGCTCCGGTTATTTTTCTGGTGGGTGCATTAATTTCTTTTTCCACGGGAACATCCTGGGGAACCTTTGCAATATTGATCCCCATTGGCGTGCCGATTATTCAAAGTCTTGGATTACCACCTTCCTTAATTATTGCAGCCATACTGGGTGGCGGTGTTTTTGGCGATCACTGCTCACCCATTTCAGATACCACGGTAGTCTCCGCAATTGCCTCTGGTTGTGACTTGCTGGAACACGTGAAAACCCAGCTTCCTTATGCCCTGGTTGCAGGAGGCATTACCATGTTGTTGTATTTGATTGTCGGTCTTTTTACCTTATGAAAATTGATAGTGGTTTATTGAAATGACAAGATTGTGGCGCATATTATTCAGTTTTTTGCTTAGTGGACACTTACTGGCGCAGGAGGTGCGGGAGGCGGCATTAATCAAACAAATTGATGGCGTGATGATTAAAACAATGTCAGCTTTTAAAGTGCCTGGAGCGGCTATTGGCATCATCCAAAATGGCAGGGTTATCGTCTTAAAAGGCTATGGGGTCAACGCCATTACTTCGTCGCAGTTAGTTGATGAAAATACCTTGTTCAAAATTGCTTCGAACACAAAAGCCTTTACCAGTGCTGCGCTGGCTATTTTGGTTGATCAAGGTAAATTACAGTGGGAAGATAAAGTGGTGCAGTATCTTCCGCGTTTTCAAATGTATGATCCATGGGTTACGCAGCAGTTTAATATTAAAGCTCTGCTTACCCATCGCAGTGGACTCAGGATTGGTGCTGGCGATTTGATGTTCTGGCCCGAACCCACACTTTTCAACAGTGATGATATTATCGGCAATTTAAAATTTCTTAAACCGGTCAGCAGTTTTCGAGATAAGTATGCTTACGACAATCTGCTTTATGTTGTCGCTGGTAAACTTATTCAAGCAATCTCAGGGCAAAGTTGGGAAGACTTTGTCAGTACGCATATTTTTAAACCCCTAAACATGAATCGATGTTTCTCTGGTGGCGTGGCACTCAAACAACAAAACAATATGGCGGCACCACATGCGCAGGTCAATGGAAAGTTACAGGTATTGTTAGCTAATAAAATTAATGATCGTAGCAGTTTAACTGCGCCAGCCGGTGGTATAAAGTGTAGCGCAGGAGATTTATTGAAATGGCTTTCTTTTCAGCTCTCCGGAAAAACTTTAACAGGAGAAAAACCACAGCTGGTTTCAGATAAACAGCGGCGTTTGATGTGGCGGTTTGTGACGCCCTTACCAATATCTGCTGAATTAACAAATATCGATAAAACTCACTTTAGAGGTTACGCTTTGGGTTGGCGTGTCAGCGATTATCATGGCTACTGGCGAGTATCTCACACCGGGACCCTGGCTGGCATGATGTCGCAGATTATTATGATCCCGGATCGCCAGTTGGGGATCGTTATTTTGACTAACCAACAGTCAGCTACAGCCAGAAATATCATAGCAAGAGAACTACTGCAGTTATTTTTGACCATACCCAGGATAGATTGGTTAGCTTATTATCAGAATAAGCTAACAACCAGTAATAAATCATTATCCCGACAACCCATATCACAAATTCAACAAATCATCCTTTCGCACAATACCCAAACAAATCGTTTACTCGGTCGTTATCGAGATAGTTGGTTTGGAGAAATTTCACTTCGGCGCAAGGGCCATGATGTGATATTTAGTAGTCGAAAATCTCCACGTATGATTGGTAAGGTCTATCAAGATGCATCACATAAATGGTGGGTGAAATGGGATGACAGAAGCTTTGAAGCCGATGCCTGGTTAGAATTTAAGCAAACCGAGGATCAACTTATGCTGACGATGCGAGCAATATCCGAAGAAACCGATTTCAGTTTTGATTTTAGGGACTTGAATTTTATCCATGATTAACTTTTCAGCAAAACTCAGGTTGATTGAAAATGTCTAGAAACACACGGGCAATTATCGATCTTGATGCCATCATTTCGAATTATCAATACTCTAAAGTTTTGGCTCCTGATTCTAAAAATATTGCAGTAATAAAAGCGAACGCTTACGGACACGGGGCATTAAAAGTCGCCAAAACACTTGAACCGCTGGTGCCGGCATTTGCGGTAGCGCTATTTGAAGAGGCTGTTTTTTTGCGAGAACATGGCATCAATAAGCCGATTTTGATCTTACAAGGTATCAATAATAAAGCAGAAATAATCTATGCCGCAGAATATGATTGCTGGTTAATGCTTCATCAGCAAAAACAATTAAATATAATATCGAAAATTAAAAGAACAGAATTGAGCAAGTTGTTAAATGTATGGGTGAAATTTGATAGTGGTATGCATCGCTTGGGATTTGATGCGAACAGGGTTGAAACTGTCTTGCTCGCACTGACACAGATAAATAACATACATTCTGATCTAGTTTTATGTTCGCATTTTTCCCACGCAGGTGAAAACGGTCATAAAAATAACTTAAAGCAGCAGCAATTGTTTCAACAAATCTATTTATCAAGTATCAACAATCATCATTTATCTTCCTTGAAATTAACACGTTCGTTGGCCAATTCACCGGCCATCGTTGCAATGCCTGATTCACGACTGGAGTGGAATCGACCAGGTATTATGCTCTATGGATTATCTTTGTTTGAAGCCCCGCATGATTCAGATAAAATGCTGAAACCAGCGATGTCATTTGTCTCCAGCATTTGTTCATTACGAGAAATTGATGTAGGAGAAACGGTGGGGTATGGAGGTCAGTGGACGGCAGATAAAAAATCAACCATTGCCACCGTCAGCGTAGGTTACGCCGATGGTTATCCTCGGCAAGCTAAAAATGGTACACCGGTTTTTATCCGAAACCAGCGGTTACCATTGGTGGGAGCGGTTTCAATGGACATGATTACGGTAGATGTTACTGCTCTTGAAGTCGTCAATATTGGTGACAAAGTGGAGTTGTGGGGTGCAAATATAGCGGCAAATGAAGTGGCTAAATGTGCTAACACTATTGGCTATCATTTGTTAACAGCAGTATCAGACAGAGTACCCAGAGAGTATAAAGAAAATGAAAATGTTGAATAACAATAATAAAAACTGCCAGTCTAAAATTACATTCATACGGCTCTCTGTTTTTTTTCTTATTTCGGTTTTAATCAATCAAAGTACTTTCGCCAAAACTAAGCAAGCGCCTATTTTTGCCAATATGGAAACGGTAAAACCGGTGTGGGCCGCGAATGGGATGGTGGTAAGCGTTGATGGTATGGCGACTGATATCGGTGTGGAAATTTTAAAACGAGGGGGTAATGCGGTGGATGCGGCTGTTGCTGTAGGGTTTGCCTTGGCGGTCACTTACCCTCGTGCTGGAAATATTGGCGGTGGCGGTTTTATGATAATTCATCTGGCAAAATCAGCTGAAAACATTGCCATTGATTATCGCGAGATGGCCCCAGCTAAGGCCTATAAGGATATGTTTTTGGATGAAAATGGCAATGTTACTACTAAATCATTATTTCATGGTCTGGCTTCGGGAGTTCCCGGTTCAGTTATGGGGATGGAATTGGCGTTAAAAAAATACGGTACTATGTCTCTGGCAGAGGTTATGCAGCCCGCTATCAAACTGGCTAAAAATGGATTTGCTGTTTCTCGAGATTTGTACCTTTCCTTAAAATCCTTGAAGAAAAGGTTACAAAAATGGCCAAGCAGTAAAAAAATATTTTATAAAAAAAATGGTGATAACTATCAAATAGGAGAAATATTTTATCAAAAGGATTTAGCCAAAACTTTAAATTTAATTGCACAAAAAGGCAGTGCGGGATTTTATCAAGGCGCTGTTGCAAAAAAAATAGCCCAGCAGATCCAAAGTGCTGGAGGTGTGATGAGTACAGCAGATTTAAAAAATTATCATGCCGAAATCAGAAAACCTGTGGTGGGCCAATATCGTGGCTATGAGATTGTTTCTATGCCACCACCATCTTCGGGAGGTGTGCATTTAGTGCAACTATTAAATATTCTCGAAAATATGGATATTACGCGTGCCGGTCATAATAGCGCATTGACCATTCATTATATGGCAGAAGCGATGAAATTTGTTTATGCTGATAGAAGTAAATATTTGGGGGATGCAGACTTTTATGCGGTACCAGTTTCCAAATTAATTGATAAGAAATATGCCAAAAGGATCTTTAATCGCATTCTTCCGCATCAAGCGATTCCGAGTACAGAAATTAAACCGGGAAGTGAACTCCCATATGAAAGTAATCAAACTACACATTATTCTGTTGTTGATAAATGGCACAATGCAGTCTCAACGACAACTACCTTAAACTTTAGTTACGGCTCGGGGCTGGTTGCCGAAGGGACGGGTGTGTTGTTGAACAATGAAATGGACGATTTTTCAGCCAAACCCGGTGTGCCCAATGCCTATGGGCTGTTAGGTGGAAAAGCCAATGCCATCGAGGCGGGTAAACGTCCTTTAAGTGCGATGACGCCAACCATTGTATTAAAAAATAATCAGCCTTTTTTGGTTACCGGCTCTCCGGGTGGTTCCAGGATTATCACGACCACCTTGCAGTTAATTATGAACGTCATCGATCATCAGATGAATGTTGCTGAAGCGACTTATGCCAGCCGGATCCATCATCAGTGGTTTCCCGATGAGATCCGGGTGGAGCGGAGTTTAAACGAAGATACTATCAGATTATTACGCGCAATGGGCTATAAAGTTGTAGTGAAATCGGCCATGGGAGCAACGCAGTCTATCATGCTGACAGCCGATGGATTGTTTGGGGCTTCTGATCCACGCACGGCTCAAGGGAAAGCTGCCGGCTATTGAGTGAGCGGCGTTTCGCGCATGAATGTGAAAAGAATTTTCGTGTTAAGTTCCTGGTTAAAATTCGGCTGAATATTTTAAAATTATCGATAATATCCTCAGGTCAGGTTGAACACAAAATCAATAAATAGCAGAGCCCTTCAATGTATATTTTCAAGAAAAGCTTCATAGATTAAAGACATCACACTGCCATATTGAGCCGTTTTGAAAGTGTCGCCCGCAAAGATGATTTTATTATTTTCAGATTTAATTGGAGAATGCTTTCGATTGGTCAGAAGGATTACAGAGAGATCATAGAAAGGATCGATAAGTACCAAGGTGCCAGTCCAGCCACTATGACCATAAGCATAGGGGCTTGCATAAGGACCAAAGCGACTTTTATAGTCGCCATTTCCTGCACGACGCCATCCCATCGCAGTCGAAATATCTCTATCTGAAGGTCCAACAAATTGATCAATAACCGATGCAGAAAATAATTTTGTTTTTCCATAACCGCCACGGTTTAACAATACCGATGTCAGAACGGCTAAATCTTTTGCTGTAGAAAACAGACCCGCATGACCAGAAACACCAGCCATGGAATAAAAAGCTTTTTCGTCATGTACTTCACATTGAATGACTTTGGTTCTGATATTTGCAAATTGGACCTGGCCATTTCTGCTGTTACCTGTTAATTCCGTAGCGGCACATTGGTTTTTTTTGAATCCATTTTTAAGTGGATTAAAAATGGTGTTTTTTAACCCAAGAGGTTGATATATTTCTTTTTCAACATAATCGTCAAGTGGCATTCCCGTTATTCTTTCGATGATCAAACCAAGCAACATAAAATCGGTATCACTATAGACGGTCTTGAGATTTCTAGCGGATTGAAAGGGAACTTTTTGGATTAATAAATAGTCTGTTTTTTTTCTGTTTTGTGAAAAAAAACTTTCTCCCAGTTGATTTTTTTCACTAAAAAAATTTATCGAAGGTGCATATCCTGCGGTATGCATGAGTAAATCTCTGACCGTTCGAGATTCCCTGCCATCTTTTAGATATTCAGCCAGATATTTATGTACCGGTTGATTAATATCGAGTTTCCCAGTTGATACTAGTTTCATTAATGCAAAATTTGTGGCGAACATCTTGGTATTTGATGCCAGATCAAAAAGTGTATTTGGAGTTATTTTTTCAGGTTGGGTAATTTCAT
>CAZKUH010000069.1:0-8607 GCA_964555895.1 uncultured Enterobacterales bacterium | reverse complement strand
AAACAATTCAAGTATTAGGCGTGTTCTTATATTCACTACCCGTTTTCTGGTTAGGCCTCATCCTGATGATGGTATTTGCAACTGGTTTCGAGTGGTTTCCGGTGGGTGGACGAATAGATTATATCTACCAGATCCCATCAATCACCGGATTTACCTTAATTGATACTTTAATCAGTGATAAACCTTATGCATTGGAAGCATTTATTGATGCCATTCACCACCTCATTTTACCCATCATCACTTTGTCACTATTGCCATTGTCATTCATTACTTTACAATTGCGATCCGGTATGGAGGATATCCATCACGCCGAATTTATTATGGCAGCACGTTCACGTGGCATGTCAAATGCCAGACTACTTTGGAAGCATAGTTTACCCAATGCCATTCAACCTGTTTTTGCGTCCATGAGTTTACGATTTTCAGTTCTGATCACCAGTACCATCATCGTCGAATATTTATTTTCCTGGCCCGGCATTGGCCACTGGTTTTTAATCTTGGTGCAGCAACAAGATTTTATCGCGCTCAGAGGGGCATTAATGTTGATAGCTAGTGTCATTCTTATTGCCAACATCATCACCGATCTGCTACGTTATTTAACCAATCCAAAGCTGCGGCGGGAATAAAGGAGGAAGTTGTGACGCAATATATCGATCGCTTCGGCGAACCAAAAATACTTCATCCCTTCAAAGAGTTTTGGCGGGGTTATGAGAATAATCCAAGCGCATTGTTTGGCTTGCTGATCCTGGCTTTATTAATATTGTTGATGTTACTTTCCCCATTACTCGCACCCTATAGTGCTAATACTCAATTTGAAGACTTTATCCTGCGACCACCTTCCTGGTTTGAAGGTGGCAGCATGAATTACTTACTAGGCACCGATGAACTGGGGCGCGATCTGTTCAGTCGATTACTCATTGGCGGACGAACCACTTTAACCAGCGCATTAGTAATTGTATCCATCTCCGCTATCATCGGCGTATTTATGGGTCTGGTGACAACTTTTGTCGGCGGCTGGGTCAACAAAACCACGGCTTATTTTTTCGAAGTCCTATTAACTTTCCCCTCTTTTATTACCGCTTTATTGGTCATTGCAATCACCGGCCCAGGGCTGTTAAATTCGATATTGGCAGTCACCCTTTCAATGATTCCTCATTTTTACAAATCTGTCCGAAACACTATCATTATAGAAATGAAGCAACCTTATTATATCGCTGCGAAATTAGATGGGGCCAAAGGATTCACACTCTTAATGACGGTATTGCTGCCTAACATCACCAGTACCATTATTATACAAATTAGTCTAAGCTTTTCCACAGCTATGCTTGAACTCGCCACCTTGGGCTTTTTAGGTTTAGGAGCAGGATCGCTAGTGGCAGAATGGGGGGCAATGTTAGGCGATGCACGTGGTTTTAGTTTTCAAGCATCCTGGGCCGTATGGACGCCAGGTCTGGCTATTTTGGTCACTGTGCTAGCCATAAATTTGGTGGGCAATGGCATTCGAGATACATTGGAATCGGAGCAATATCATTAATATGAATTTACTTCAGCTTGAAAATCTCAGTGTAAAATTCCAAACTTCACAAGGTACCATTAATGCGGTTTCAGATGTGTCTTTTTCTATCAAAGCAGGTGAAATCCGCGGTATTATTGGTGAATCTGGTTCAGGTAAAAGTGTACTTTCATTAGCTTTACTCGGTTTGCTTGATGAAAGAGCCAGGGTGCAATACGATTATTTCAGTTTTAATAATGAATCGTTATCTGAGCTGACTCAAGCGCAACGAATTAAAGAACTTCGGCAAAATATTGCTATTATCTTTCAAGATCCGGCTGAAAGTCTCAATCCAACATTGACTTTACAATCTCAACTCTGGGAAACCATCGCGTTACATAATGAGGGTGCAAGCAAAGATTTCATCAAAGAAGAGATGGTCAAACTGCTGGCCGATGTCGGATTAAGTGCCCATGAATCGCTATTACCCCTCTACCCGCATCAACTCTCTGATGGTGTTAATCAAAGAATCATGATTGCACTTGCTTTGGCCTGCTCTCCACAGTTATTGATTGCCGATGAAGCAACAACCAACCTAGATATGACTATTCAGGCTCAGATCCTTGCACTTATTACCGGGCTTAGTCGAGATAGAAAGATGGCTGTAATCATGATTACCCATGATTTTTCTATTCTGGCAGAAGCCACTCAAACCACTTCAGTGATGTATTGCGGTTATATGCTTGAAACGGGTAAAACGTCCGATCTACTCACGACACCAAAACACCCTTATACCCAATCGTTGGTTAACAGTGTACCGCAACTTGGAGCATCGATTAAATCTCATGCTCACCTTTACGCCCTGCCTGGCAGCATCCCTCCAGCACACCAGATCCCGGTAGGTTGTCCTTTGGGTCCTCGCTGTCCGAAGGCAGGAAAACCCTGTGTCAAACTGCCACCGATAAAAAGAAATGGCGATCACCTCTATCGTTGCCATTTTCCTTTGGCGGTATGAAAATGAAACAACCAGTTCTAGTTGCCTCAGGGATCAGTAAATCCTTTCAAGCCTCTCGCGGATTATTTAAGTCGCCATTACAAATACAGGCTTTGGAAAATATTTCATTTTCTCTGTCGGCTGCGGAAACACTGGCCGTAGTTGGCGAAACAGGCAGTGGGAAAACGACTCTGGCGCGTATCTTGACTGGTTTGGATCAAATGGATGAAGGCCTTATTTTATTCAATGGCAAAAATGTTTCTTATAAAAACAGCAAGCAACGAAAACAACTACAACAAAGTATCAGACTAATTTTTCAAAATCCAGGTCGAACTTTAAATCCCAAATTGAGTATAGGTGATACTTTATTGCTACCTTTGCGTGCCAGTAAAAAAATTCCGGCGCATGAGTACCAACCCAGATTATTGGCAATCTTACAGCAGGTTGGTCTTCGTATTGATCAGGGTGATTGGTATCCGCATATGTTTTCAGGCGGACAACAACAACGCATTGCCATCGCCCGCGCCCTCATTTCTGAACCTGAGGTTGTTGTTGCCGATGAACCCCTTTCTGCCCTTGACGTCTCGGTCCAGGCACAGGTCACCAACCTGTTATTAGACTTGCAACAGGAAATCGGCATCAGCTATATTTTTATCTCACACAATTTAAGTATTGTTAAACATATCAGCGATAAGATATTAGTCATGTTTGCAGGTCAAATGGTAGAATTTGGCTTTGCCAAAGATATTTTTGCCAATCCACAACACCCTTATACCAGAACCCTACTGGCAAGCACACCAGGACTGGGAAAAAATTATCCCAAACAATGGCTGTCTCACGTTAGAGTTTATACGCGCACGGTCTCACATGAAGCGGGTTGTCCTTACGTTAACCGTTGTGCTTACTCATCAGAAAAATGTATCCTGGAAAAACCACCACAGGTGCCCATACAGAACCAGATTATTTCCTGTCATAAAGCAGGTGAGTTATAACAACAGCCAACAAAAAATGTACTGATCAATCCTGTTCACAAAACAGCTGTGATAGAATAAGCTTTGTCTATGGTGAAGATTTCCCGGTGAAAACGATAATACATAATTCAGCTAACTAGGATTTAAAACCATATAACCTCAATATATTTAGCTTCAAACAATTAATAATTTTTTTTGAAGGATAATATTATGGGATTTCTTCAAGGTAAACGTATTCTGATTGTGGGGCTGGCAAGTAAAAAATCTATTGCTGGTGGTGTCGCTCAGGCCATGCATCGTGAGGGCGCGAAACTGGCATTTAATTATCAAAATGAGCGTCTCCAATCTCGTGTTGAGGACATGGCAGCAAGTTGGGATTCTAAATTAACCTTCCCCTGCGACCTCGGCGACGATAACAGCATTAGTGCACTGTTCCAAAAATTGGCGGAACATTGGGACGGGCTGGATGCCATTGTACACTCGGCAGCCTTTGCTCCAGCCGATCAACTTGATGGAGATTATCTGGAGTGTTTAACGCGAGAAGGCTCTCAGATTGCCCATGACATCAGCTCATACAGTTTGGCTGCACTCGCCAAAGCCGGCAGGGAAATGATGCAGGGTAGTCAAGGGGCTATCATTACCATGAGTTATCTTGGTGCTGAGCGTGCCCTGCCGAATTACAATATTATGGGCGTGGCCAAAGCTTCGCTAGAAGCCAATGTTCGTTATATTGCCAATAGTTTGGGAAAAGATGGTATTAGATGCAATGCTATTTCAGCAGGCCCAATAAGAACCTTGGCGGCTTCCGGGGTGAAAAGCTTCCGCAAAATGCTTTCTTATTATGAGAAAGCCACCCCGCTTAAACGTAATATCACACAAATGGATGTAGGTAATGTGGCAGCCTTTCTCTGCTCCGATCTAGCTGCCGGCATTACCGGTGAAGTCATTCATGTAGACAATGGTTACAGTATTATTGGGATGCCAGAGAGTGAGATGGTATAAAAAAACACGCAGCTATTTACTAGCTTGGAATAAAAAAGGGGCTTTCGCCCCTTTTTTATTCCTGCTTTCAACACAAAAATTAAGCCATATTTTTTTACTCACGCACTGGCTGAGTGAGTTAATTTGATATTGGCAAGCGCTCGATATCTGCATTGTTTTTGAGCCAATTTTGAAACGCATGATCTTCTGCTGACGCTTTCTTTTTGGTGATAAATTCCGCCACCTGTTTCTTTTGCGCGGCTGTCGATTTACTCGCATCACCCGCGGTCACCTTGGTGAGTTTAACCACATCAAAACCAACACGTGAAGTTGTTTTAGCAAAAACTGCTTTTTCTGAAGCCGGCTTGGCCATTTGGAATATAAAACGAGTCAACTCACGGGGGATCTTGGCATCATTTCTACTCAGATTGTCAAACCTGTGCCATTTGGCTTTCATTTGCTCTGGCAATAAAGCCAGCGCTTTTTCTATACTATCACCCGCTTTCAAGGTTTTGAATACAAGCTCACTCAACTTTTCAGCTGCAGTTTCAGCTTCCTCACCTCTTAACAATTTTTCAACAAGTAATCTGACTTCATCAAACGTTTTGATCCTAGCCGGGAGCTGCTTTTTAATACGTAAGACAACTGTGTGATCTTCCGCTAGGGAAATAACTTCTGAATTGTAGCCGTTGATTAATACATTATCTGAAAATGCCGCTTCAATGATACCTCGATTGGAAAATATGCCTTTCCCGCCTCTATTAGAAAATGGTGCAGAAACTCTAATATCAAGCTCTGTTGATAAGGCAACCTCTTCCAATGAATCAACCACTTCGAATGCTTTCTCAGTGAGAATGTCATTTAACTCGACAAATTTTTCATCTCTCAGACTAGCTTCAAGCGCTTTCTTCACCTGATCTTTTACCTCTGCAAAAGGTTTTATGGTGCCGGCTTTGATATCAGTGAGCTTGATAATATGAAAACCGAAACTACTTTTAACCACACCGGTTACATCACCAACCTTTTGTAAAGAAAAGACTGCAGCATCAAACTCTGGTGTCATGACGTTTTTTTCAAAATAACCCAGATCACCATTTTTTTCGGCACTGCCGGTATCATCTGATTGCGTTTTAGCTAATACGGCAAAATCTTCTCCGGCTTTAATTCTGACCAGCAATTTGTCGGCTTTGAGCTGGGCTTTTTTTATTGTCGTCTCATCAGCATCTGCAGCTGTTGAAATTAGTATATGTGAAGCTCGTCGTTGTTCCGCATTACCAAAATCGTCTGGATGTTCGTTATAATAAGTTTTTAATTGCGCCTCGCTAACATCCACTTTAATTTTATTGGCATCAAGCTCAACATATTCCGCTATGACCATTTCCGGAATTTGGAAATTACCCAGATTGTTTTGATAATAGTCTTTAAGTTTTTTCTCGCCTGCCAATCCCTCAAAACCAATAGAGGCTTTCAGTAATTCAGCATTGATAGCAACATAACCTCCTGACCGTGTCTGTCCCTGGAGTGATAACAAATGATTGACTTCAGCTGGCAGGGAAAATTCTGATCCCATCAAGCCTGCAAGCTGTGCCGTTTGTTTTTGTTTACGGATGAGGCCTTCGTATTGATCAGGGGTCAAATTGTTCGAATTGAGTAAATTTCTGAAAGTACCCGCACTAAATTTCCCATTAATTTGAAAAGCCGTAGTTTTACTGATCTCGTCCATTACCGCTTGCTTGCTGACGTAAAGTCCGAGATCATTACTCGCCTGTTCTACCAATTTTTCCATAATCAGTCTTTCTACAACCGTCTCTGCAAATTGTTTTTGTGTGGATTCTGTATTATAAAATTTTGTAAACTTTTCCCCCAGACGCGTTTTTTCCTGCCGATAGCGACGATCAAACTCCATGCGAGAAATCTTGTCACCATTGACTATCGCCACTTCGTTATTGACGTTACTAACCAGATAACTACCGATACCTGCAAAAACAAATGAAATTATGATTAACCCCAAAATGATTTTTGCCCAGGTACTATTAATACCATTTCTAAATTTTTCTAGCATTGGAATTTGTCTCTTAGCCGAGTCCTGTTAAAATTGTACAAAGTTTACAGTATCTTCAGCGAAGCACAAATAGTTTGAAGTAAAAATTTGATATGAAAACAGTAGATATTCTAAAAACAACAAAGATCCATTGATTTACATGATTTAGCTGGAATGATACAAGACAAAAGACTGCACAACCGACCACGGGTCAAATAGATGACCCAAAGAATAAAGAAGATTAGAACTGGGTCATCCGGAACAGATGACCCATTGAAATACTAGGTGTTCACTGCGTCTTTTAAGGCTTTGCCAGCTTTAAAACTTGGCACTGTCGCCGCTTTAATTTCAATAGTAGCACCGGTTTGTGGATTGCGACCCATACGGGCAGCACGCTGTTTTACATTAAAGGTGCCAAACCCAACAAGAGAGACCTGCTCCCCTTTACGCAAAGATTCGGTTACAGCATCTATGGTGCTATCAAGAGCACGGCCTGCTGCTGCTTTAGAAATATCTGCGCCAGATGCAATAGCATCAATCAATTCCGACTTATTCACTCAACTTCCCCTTTTATTATTTGTGTTTATAAATTGTTATTCAGCTTCCCGACAGGTTTAAAATCTGACAGGAGCAAAATACAGACTCCCAGTGTGTTGGGCTAACCGTTGAAGTAGCTTTATACCAACTAGCTGAAACCGCTGTCAAGCCTTGATATCACTGAATTTCATCAGAAATGCTCTATTGAGCTATATCCGCTTGATATAATTGCTTATTACTCTAAATATTTCTAAAATTAATAAACAAATATTTTTTTAATGTGCTGCCTGTTCTGACTTGGAAACAGCTGTTTTTTTAATCAATGATGTTGTTTCTTTTGCTTTTAAAGTCGGAGCCGGCAAGGTAACCAATGCAATATCCAATACTTCATCAATCCATTTTACCGGAATGATCTGTAAATTCTGTTTCACATTGTCCGGGATCTCCTTCAGGTCTCGGACATTTTCCTTTGGAATGAGTACCGTTTTTAAGCCCGCTCTCAAAGCAGCAAGTAATTTTTCCTTTAAGCCACCAATAGGAAGCACTTCCCCTCGTAAGGTTATTTCCCCGGTCATGCCGACATCTTTTCTTACCGCAATGCCGGTTATGGCTGAAACCAAAGCGGTACACATACCCGTTCCCGCACTGGGGCCATCTTTCGGCGTTGCACCCTCTGGAACATGAACGTGAATGTCAGATTTGGTATAAAAATCTTCATCAATACCCAAGCTAACTGCACGACTTCTAACGACCGTCATTGCCGCTTTTATCGATTCCTGCATCACATCCCCTAACTGACCAGTAATCGTCGTTCTACCTTTTCCTGAGGTGATTACGGCCTCGATAGTGAGTAATTCCCCACCAACTTCCGTCCAAGCTAAACCATTAACTTGCCCAACCTGACTTTCTGCGCTGGCTTTGCCAAAATCAAACCGCCTAACGCCTAAATAATGTTCTAGCGTAGCCGAAGTGACCATGACTGACTGCTCCATACTTTTTTCACCAAGCGCTTTTTCTTTGACAACTTTCCGCGAAATTTTCGATATCTCTCTTTCCAGATTCCTCACACCAGCTTCACGCGTGTAGTAACGAACAATGTCACGGATAGCATCTTCTTTCACCTCCAACTCAGTCGGTTTCAAACCATTATTTTTAAACTGCTTGGGGGCTAGATATTGCAGTGCAATATTAGTTTTTTCATCTTCGGTATAGCCACTGAGTCGAATGACCTCCATACGGTCGAGTAACGGCGCTGGAATATTCATGGAATTAGCCGTTGCCACAAACATCACGTCCGACAAATCATAATCGACTTCAAGATAATGGTCATTAAAGGCATTATTTTGCTCAGAATCGAGTACCTCGAGCAATGCAGAGGCGGGGTCGCCTCGAGAATCCATACCCATTTTATCCACTTCATCCAAAAGAAAAAGTGGGTTTTTGACAGCGGACTTGGTTAATTTTTGAATAATTTTCCCAGGTAATGAACCAATATAAGTTCTTCAATGGTCTCTGAGTTCTGCGTCCTCTCTGGAGAGTGTCGGGTTGGGTGAGAGGGCCGACGGATCCAGCTTCTTGTTCCTCCCCCTCA
>CAZKUH010000068.1:0-8609 GCA_964555895.1 uncultured Enterobacterales bacterium | reverse complement strand
GGTTGTTTCAACTTTACAAACTCAGCCAATTTCTGCAAAATCAGTAAATTATGCTGGATATTCTTGCCGAATCCGAAACCCGGATCAATCATAATGTTTTGTTCTTTTATGCCAGCAGATAAAGCATGTTCAATGCGTTCGCTCAAAAAAACTTTAATCTCTTCGATGACGTTTTGATACTGCGGCGCCTGTTGCATGGTTCGAGGTGTACCTTGCATATGCATCAGACAAACAGGTACCTCAAGTTCTGCCGCGACCGCCAGTGCCCCTTCGGTTCTTAAAGCATTGACATCATTTATCATAGCAGCTCCCGCCGATATTGCTGCCATCATCACCTCGGGTTTGCTGGTATCAACAGAAATTGGCACCGTGATGTCACGCAATGCTTCAATGATGGGTACCACTCTTTTAATCTCTTCAGCAACGGTCACTTCTGCCGCCGCCGGTCGGGTTGATTCACCGCCAATATCCAGTATGTCAGCGCCATCTTTAATCATTTTATGTGCCTGGAGAAGCGCATTTTCAACATCAAAAAAAAGACCGCCATCGGAAAAAGAGTCAGGGGTAATATTTAATATCCCCATGATATTGGGCACTGAAAGATCGAGTTTTTTATCTTTACAGCTTAAAATCATAACTCATTCAGGCTTATTGCCAACTTTTCCTTTTTTGAATCTACGGATATAATCCCCAGTTTGGTCACCAAGAATTTCCCAGTAGCGATCGAAGCGACTATGTTGAGAACTATTCTTTTCACGAATGCCTTTGAGGATTGCTGATGGATCCTCATTTTCCAGCCAATTCCAGGTTTTCCCCATCGCTATAACATAGGCATATTGTAATAATTTATCTTCTGCGCTATACAACCGATCGTGCTCACTACCAGTATTCACTACTTTGACATAAAAATATTCGTCATAGGGAAGTAGCTCACTGTTTAACAAATTACGCAACAACTTCAATGCCTGTTGACGTTTGGCTATTGTAACAATCATCGCTTTATGGTTATTGATCAGGGTTAGATTTTTCACCGCCTTTGAATGAACCACGAGCAACCTTAAACCGACAAAATTCAACAATTCATCAATATCAAAATGTTCTTGTCTAATATTCAGTCCAAAAAACATTTCGATGGTCAGTTGTTTTTTTCTTTTAAATAACATTTATAAGGATAACCTGCGTGAAATTTGTGTTGTTTTAGGCTTAATTACAAACCCCTCCGTGTGAATAATACAAGGTTATGATTGTTAAACCAAATTCTGCTTGGGAAAAAAACCTGAGTTTAGGTATAATCGACTAAATTTCATCAAGGAAAGTGCGCATGGTTCCAGCTAATCCGATATTAAATCTCTTCGCAAAGTCGCCTCTGGGTCCGATTCAACAACACATGGAAGTTGTCCATCAATGTGCGGCGTTACTTCCTGAATTCTTCCAGAACACACAAAATCAACAATGGGAAGCCGCTGAATCCAGTTATAAGACTATCTGTACGCTCGAATCAGCAGCCGATGACATTAAAAGGGAATTGAGGCTCAACCTGCCCAAAGGATTATTTCTTGCTGTTTCAAGAACAGATTTACTCGATTTGCTAAGCAAGCAGGATAAAATAGCTAATCGGGCTCAAGATATAGCCGGACTGACTCTCGGCCGAAAAATGGTTTTTCCGGCGTCTGTTTCCGCGTTATTTTTTAAATTTATTCATCGCTGTGTTGATGCTTCTGCCCAGGCCAACAAGGCCATTCACGAACTGGATGAATTACTCACCACCGGTTTTAGAGGCAGAGAACTGGCATTAGTAGAAAAAATGATTACTGAATTATCTTGCATTGAAACTGAAACCGATGAGATTCAAGTCAAATTAAGAAGTTTACTTTTTACTCTGGAAACCGAACTGCCTCCAGTAGATACCATCTTCTTTTATAAAATTGTAGACTGGATAGGTGATTTAGCCGATCGAGCTCAAACAGTCGGTACCCGGCTCGAACTCATGATGGCCAGTTAATTTCTGCTGCCATAATTTATAATAATTAACGCTGTTCATTGACTGCTTTCAAACCACAAAGATATTGCAGTGATTGTTCGACAAATAACATGGTGACTAATGTGGCTGAATTTTTTACACAATACGGTACGATACTGCTTATTTTAGCGGGACTGTTTGGTCTTTTTATGGCTTGGGGTGTAGGTGCCAATGACGTCGCCAATGCCATGGGCACATCTGTCGGCGCAGGCGCACTCACTATCAGACAAGCTGTTTTTATCGCCATGATATTTGAATTTGCCGGCGCTTTTCTTGCTGGCGGAGAAGTCACTTCAACTATTCGTAAAGGCATTATTGATTCGAATGCCATGGTCGACAAGCCTGATCTGTTGGTTTTTGGCATGATTTCGGCGTTACTGGCAGCTGGCACCTGGTTATTTATTGCTTCCAAACACGGTTGGCCAGTCTCTACCACCCACTCCATCGTCGGCTCCATTGTGGGTTTTAGTGCCGTTGGTATAGGTTTTGAAGTGGTCAAATGGGGCAAAGTTGGAACAATTGTCGCCAGTTGGCTTATTTCTCCCCTGATGGCGGGGACACTCTCTTTCATGCTGATTTTAAGCGTACGAAAACTTATTTTCGAGAAAAAAGATCCCATCTCAGCCGCAAAAATATATGTTCCTTTTTATATGTTCCTCACGGGTTTTATCCTCGCATTAGTGACACTGTTTAAAGGTTTAAAACACGTTGGTATCCATTTTTCTGCGTTAAATTCCATTTTATTAGCCATGCTGACTGGCGTAGTCATCGCTTTAATTGGGGTGTTTTTCATCCGCCGCCTCAAATTCGATAGCAAAGATGATAAAGAGTACCATTTTGCCAATGTAGAAAAAATATTCGCTATTTTAATGATCACTACCGCTTGTGGCATGGCATTCGCTCACGGCTCTAATGACGTCGCCAATGCCATTGGCCCGTTAGCAGCCGTTGCCAGCATTGTCGCAAATAATGGTGAAATAGCGGCTAAATCCGTCTTGCCTACCTGGATTTTACTTTTAGGTGGTATTGGTATCGTCATTGGGCTGTCGACTTACGGTTATAAAGTGATTGCCACCATCGGCAAAAAGATTACCGAACTGACACCCAGTAGAGGGTTTGCTGCAGAACTTGCAGCCGGGACTACCGTGGTGATTGCCTCTTCAACCGGACTACCAATTTCAACTACCCACACTTTGGTTGGGGCGGTACTGGGGGTGGGTCTGGCGAGGGGAATTGCAGCATTGGATCTGGGCGTTTTAAGAACCATTGTTCTTTCCTGGATTGTCACATTGCCAGCAGGTGGTCTGTTGGCTATTTTATTCTTTTATATTCTACAAGGGATTTTTCTTTAACCAATTTTCTCAAACCCGCGATATCTGTTATTGTCATTGATAATTTGTGATATTGGTTCTTTCTCTTGAAGGTAACTTTAGATAAAATATCTAAAATTACAACGAGGTTTACTTATTATGCGGTTATTAAATTTTATTGGTTTAATTTTCCTTGTGCTGTTTTTTATCTCAACAGAAACGGCCACTGCTGCGGCTGAAATCAAACCACAGCAGACCTCGAAAAAAATTACCAGAAAGTACATTGTCGATCAATTACCTATGGTTTTTCGTACCGGGCCTAGCCCTAACTACCGGATGCAGAAAGGATTGAAAACAGGCGATGCTGTACAAATTTTAACCATAGATGAAGAAAACGGAACCACGCAAATTCAAACGTCAAACGGCAAAACAGGCTGGGTAAAAACGCAATATATTGTCAATAGAGAAGGTGCCAAATCCAAGTTATTACGCGTGCAAAAACAACTTTCTCACTTGAAGAAAAAATCAGCCAATAACAGCCAATTGCAACAGCGTTTAAAACAACAACTCACACAAACCTCAGAAAGAAATCAACAATTACAACGCCAGGTCAGTGAACTGGAAAATAATTTGCAAATAGAACAACAAAAATCTCTGAGACTCAGTGACAAAAAACGTTACGATCTGGTTTATGCCGGGGGTGGCATCGCTTTAATTAGCTTGATAATAGGCTGGATTTTAGCGAGAAGAAAACCCAAAGGTGGGCGTTGGCGATAACACTTACCTCTTATGGCAAATTAAGATAACCGCCACGCTGGTTAAAAACTTAATTATTCGAACGGCAGACCAACCTCTGTCGTTTCTAACGTTATCCCTAAACCCAAAACAGTTCTATTGGCATAATTAAAATAGGCTGCTATTTGGTTGATCTCGAGCATGCGACCATCGTCTAATCCGGCGTTTAAACATTGCTGAAAAAAATCCGCAGTTATTTTTCCAGGTTTATTGGTCAATAAAGCCGCATATTTTAATCCAGCTAATTGCCAATCTTTAAAATATTCTTCTGGTTTATTCTGTTCTAGAACCTGTTTTATTTTACTGGACTTCTCTTCATCTTTTAGCAATAAGGTCAGACCGGTGAAGTGATGAGTTACACAATACTGGCAATCATTTATCAGACTGACGAAAACACCGATAACTTCCCTATACCATGGTGGTAGTTCATTTTCATTGTGATGCAGTACACTTTTGTACAAAGCCAGATGCCCTTCCAACATATGTGGACGTAAACTTTGTGCGGTTAAAATATTATCAATCGGTCGCTTCGGTGAGCCGAGTTGTTGATAAATTTTAGCCAGCCGACCTTTTGCCTGTGCCGCAGCTATCGTTTTAATCCATGTCATAGGCAACCCCCTTTTCATTTTTCATTTTTTATACCGAGTTTTGATTTTTTGGCAAAAAATTCGACCTGTTTCCACACTCGTAACAGATTACCTGAGAGAATTTTTTCTATATCCGCCTCAGTGTAACCTTTATCCATTAAACCCTGTATTAAATTAGGATAAGCCGAGACATCCTTTAAGCCAACAGGCAGGCTATCACCAACGCCATCAAAGTCAGAGCCAATGCCAACATGATCAATGCCAACCAGTTTAATCACATGATCAAAATGTGCCACGACATCATCTATCGAGGCTAATTGCTGCGGGTTTTGTTGTCGATATTCCTGCGTAAATGCAGCAACTTCTTTACTCTCCTGCTTAAATTGATTGTCAGCCATAAATTTATCTCGAGCCGTTTTATAAGTTTTATAATCCTCAGCTGATTTTTGCGAGATAAAAGTGGAACCAAAATTAATTTGTATCACTCCACCATTTTTAGCCAGTAACTTAATCATCTTATCGTTCATGTTTCTTTCAAAATCAGGGATAAAAAATCTGGCCGAAGAATGAGAGGCTATAACCGGCACTTTGCTAATAGCCATCACCTGATAAAAAGCTTCATCAGAAATATGAGAAACGTCAATCATAATGCCCATATTATTCATCGCTGTGATAAGCTTTTTGCCGAAAATCGTCAGTCCGTGTGCCGGTCTGGCACTATCATATGAGGAATCAGAAATATGGTTAGCTTTGGCATGTGTTAAGGTAATGTAGCGAATACCACGGTCATAAAAATGTTTTAAATTTTTGAAATCTCCAGCGATCGGGCTACCATTTTCCATACCCAACAAAAGTGAGAATAAACCATTTTTGAAATTAAGCTGCAACTCAGTAGTAGAATAAGCCAAGGCAAATTTATCGGGTGATTTTTTAACAAGAGCTTCCACCATATCAATTAATTTATCCGCCAGCGCTTTACTACCACCAGTTTTTTGTAGCTCGGCGGGAATATAGATAGACATAAACGCTGCATTCAGTCCCCCGACTAAAGCCCTCGGATAATCAAAATCACCATCCACGGTAGACAGACTGACATCCTCATATTTTTCTTGTAACCGATAAGGCACATCAATATGGGTGTCAATCAGCAGATATTTGTGTGCTATCTGTTTAGCGGTTATTTTATTCGTGGTTGGTATTGGGGCGGCTCCACTGGTTTCCTGAACAATTTTGCTGCTTGTATGCTCTGCGACCTCGCCACACCCACCCAACAGCAAAGTGATAAAAGCCAGACTCAAAGACAACATCATCAGAGACAAAGTTTTTTGGTTTTTCAGATCGATAAACTTTACTTTTTTCATTATTATTCTCAGAGGCAGTCATTGCACAAGTAAGCGTGGCAATACTTTGCACGTTCAGCTGGCAATAGTCAATTTCTCGCCCATCAATAGCTAATTCAACCTCAGCTTGGCATAAAGGGAGATCGAAACAGTGAGGGAAACCGCGTAAACACTCGCATTAGGGGGTTTCCTTATGCCGAGTTGAGGTTATTTATGATTGCACCACTCATTGGACTAGTAAAAATATTTTCCATGGATATAATAACCGCGATTATCCGTAGCTTGCTGCCTTAATCACCAGACAAGTTTTATTTCAAATAATTGTATTGCTGAGATAGGTTTTTTTATTATGTTTAAAGCGACCGAAGTGCTTTCCAACACCGTGCTAACACTAAAGCAATGGAAATCCCGCATTTATGCCAATTATCAGGTGGATGAAAATGACTATCTGCAACAATTAATTCCTTTGGCAGAAGCTTCACCGGATGAACTGGAATTCATCACCGATCACACCATGAATTTGATCAATAAAGTTCGGGCTAAAGGCGATCAACGTGATACCGTTGAATCATTTTTACACCAATATAGCCTGGATACCGAAGAAGGCGTGGTTTTAATGTGCCTGGCAGAAGCGCTACTGCGTATTCCTGATGCCAGTTCTGCCAACAGTTTGATCAAAGATAAGCTGGCTGCTGCGGATTGGCGGTCCTATGTGGGCAAGAGTGATTCCTGGTTAGTCAACGCTTCATCCTGGGGATTGGTGTTAACCGGCAAGTTTGTCACTTTGGATAAGGATTTCTCTAAAGATTCCACTAATATTCTAGCCAAAACCATCTCTAAAACCGGTGAACCAGTGATCCGGGCTGCATTGAATCAAGTAATGAAATTTATGGGACGACAGTTTGTTTTGGGTCGTAATATTGAGGCAGCTTTAAAACGGGGTAAATCGTCCTGGAAAAAAGGCTATACCCATTCTTTTGATATGCTGGGGGAGGCCGCTTTTACTCGCACCGATGCAGAAAAATATTTTATCGCTTACCAAGATGCCATTAAATCTCTGGGTGAGCAGGAGAAACCACAAAAACTGTTAGCACCCAGCATTTCTATTAAACTCTCGGCACTCCACCCCCGCTACGATGTTTCTAAACAAGCCAGGGTTATCAAAGAACTCGGGGGAAAATTATATCAATTAGCTGCTACAGCCAAAGCCGTAGATGTCGCTATCAGTATTGATGCTGAAGAAGCCGATCGTCTGGAAATTTCTCTGGAATTATTTGAAAACCTTTATCGCTCGGATATCTGTAAAAACTGGCAAGGATTAGGTCTGGTGGTTCAGGCATATTCCAAACGAGCACTACCTGTTTTGGGCTGGGTCAATCAACTGGCGTCTGAACTCGGCCAGCGTATCCCGGTACGCCTGGTCAAAGGTGCTTATTGGGATTCAGAGATCAAGTGGTCTCAGCAACGTGGTTTGAAAAATTATCCGGTTTTCACCCGTAAAGCAGCTAGTGACATCTCTTATCTGGCCTGTGCCCGCTATCTATTTAGTGTCATTGATAATATCTATCCTCAATTCGCCACCCACAATGCCCAAACCATCGCTAACATCCTCAATATTGCCCGCGATAATCGGAATTTTGAATTTCAGCGACTGCATGGTATGGGCGAAGCACTTTATGATGAAGTACTTAAAGAGCAGCAACTAGCTGACAAAGCGGTAGCCTGTCGGATTTATGCGCCAGTCGGCCTGTATAATGAATTATTACCTTACCTGGTAAGACGATTGTTGGAAAATGGGGCGAATTCTTCTTTTGTGCATCAATTAGTCGATGAAAGCATCCCTGCTGAACAACTGGCACAACACCCGGTTTATCTAATCAAAAGCTATAAAACCCTAGCCAATAATAAAATCCCGTTACCACCACAAATGTATGGCAGTCGTCGGCTCAATGCCATGGGAACCAATCTCAAAGTGACTGTTGAACGAGCGCATTTCATGCAAGAATTACAAAATTTTCTGGATTTAAAATGGCATGCCAGTCCCATCATAAACGGTAAAATTTGTGAGAACAGCGAACAACGGAAACCTTGTTTTTGTCCCTATGATAATCAACAAACTATCGGCTCCACAGTTAACGCCAGTGAAGAGCAATTAAAACTCGCGCTGCAAGTAGCTGGTAATAATTACCAGCAATGGCGTGATACTGCGGTGACTATTCGGGCAAACTGCTTACGTAAAGCGGCTGATATTATGGAAGAGCAAACCATGGAACTGATCGCTATTTGCGCCAGAGAAGGGGGTAAAACCCTGGAAGATGGCATTGCCGAAGTTCGAGAGGCGGTCGATTTTCTAAGATACTATGCGGCGCAGGCCGAAGCGGATTTTACTGAAATCGTCCTGCCAGGGCCGACTGGTCAAAAAGATAGTTTAAGACTTGAAGGCCGAGGCGTTTTTGCCTGCATCAGTCCTTGGAACTTTCCCCTGGCGATATTTACCGGTCACCGATTATGTCCGGTCAATGTATCGGAAAAAACATGGCTGCCATCGCCGCGAGCA
>CAZKUH010000067.1:0-8641 GCA_964555895.1 uncultured Enterobacterales bacterium | reverse complement strand
TCGTGACTGTAGTTCAGACGTGTGCTCTTCCGATCTAAAATCATGTGCTTTTTTTATATAGTCATCGGTGAGGTTGTTACCCCATTTATCATTAAAGCGATAATCACCCATAAACATGGCTTGTAAAGGATTCAGTCGCAGCGATTCTTCAAAATAATTATCCAATATTGTGGTAAGCGGTTTATGATTATTCTGCTGCGCAAAAAGCAGTTGACTTGTGAATAATTGGAAGGCAAAGAATAACAGCCATCTTTTTCTTATCACTTTCATAAAACATCCTCGAACTTAATGGGTTAATCTTTTTAAACACCATAACAAAATTAAGTCTTTTTATACACTGCTGGCAGGTGGAGAGTTGTAACTATTTGTAATACTTAAACCCATGTTCTTCTTACCCCCAAACAGTTCTATCGATATAAGTGATCAATCTAAAAATATCCTGCTCTAGTAAGCTGAATTAACCATTTTTAATTCGCGATTTCCTCCATCAATGATAAACTACTGCTAATTTTTAATTGCTGCTTTTTAGCAAAGGATGTAAACATGTCCGAATACAGTGTATTTACTTCTGAATCCGTCTCTGAGGGCCATCCAGACAAGATAGCTGACCAAATCTCAGACGCCGTACTTGACGCCATTATTGAACAGGATAAAACTGCCCGTGTTGCCTGTGAAACCATGGTGAAAACTGGCATGGTTGTGGTTGCTGGAGAGATAGCAACCACCGCCTGGGTTGATATTGAAGGCGTTGTTCGCGATGTCGTTCGTGATATCGGTTATACCAGTTCCGAAATGGGTTTTGACGCCGACTCCTGTGCGGTTTTAAATGCCATTGGTAAGCAATCTCCTGATATCGCTCAAGGCGTGGATCGGGACAAAGAGATTGATCAGGGTGCGGGAGATCAGGGTTTGATGTTTGGTTACGCCACGAATGAAACTGACGTTCTTATGCCGGCGCCCATTACTTTTTCTCACTTACTGGTAAAACAACAGGCACAAATCAGAAAAGATGGCAGTTTACCTTGGCTCCGACCCGATGCAAAAAGTCAAGTGACCTGCCGTTATGAAAATGGCCTGCCGGTCGCCATTGATGCGGTGGTACTTTCAACACAACATGACGAAAGTATTTCTCAGGTAGAACTACGAGAAGCCGTTAGAGAGTTAATCATTAAACCCGTATTACCGGAAAAATGGCTGTCCAATGAAACCAAATACTTTATTAATCCCACTGGGAATTTTGTTATAGGTGGGCCGATGGGTGATTGTGGTCTCACCGGTCGTAAGATAATTGTTGACACCTATGGAGGCGCGGCAAAACATGGGGGTGGTGCTTTTTCGGGTAAAGACCCCTCTAAAGTTGATCGTTCTGCAGCTTATGCGGGTCGTTATGTAGCAAAAAACATCGTCTCGGCTGGTTTAGCCGATCGCTGTGAAATTCAGATATCCTATGCTATCGGTGTTGCTGAACCCACCTCAATCAGTATCAATACCTTTGGCACCGGCAAAATTAGTGAAGCAAAACTCGAAGCGCTGGTCCGTGACCATTTTGACTTACGCCCTTTCGGACTCATTAAAATGCTGGATTTGATCAGACCAATCTATCGCCAGACAGCTGCCTACGGACATTTTGGCCGAGAAGAAAGTGATTTTACCTGGGAAAAGACTGACAGAGCTGCGGCACTTAAAGCCGACGCTGGTATTTAACTTAATTAACCTTTATGGAGCATTTAATGACTCATTCAAGCACAACACAGGACTTCAAGGTCGCTGATCTCTCTCTTTCAGACTGGGGCCGCAAAGAAATTAAAATAGCTGAAACCGAAATGCCCGGTTTAATGGCACTCCGAGAGGAATTTGGTTCAGAACAGCCTTTGAAAGAGGCCCGCATCGCAGGTTGTCTGCACATGACTATCCAGACAGCTGTTCTGATAGAAACTTTGACAGCGCTGGGGGCAGAAGTTCGCTGGTCATCTTGTAATATTTTCTCCACGCAAGATCATGCCGCCGCTGCGATAGCGGCAACCGGTGTGCCGGTGTTTGCCTGGAAGGGGGAAACCCAGCAAGAAGCCGATTGGTGTATCGAGCAAACCATTATCGGTAGCAATGGCTGGCGCCCCAATTTGATCCTTGACGATGGCGGTGATTTAACGGTAATGATGCATGAGAAATATCCAGAATTGATGACAGCAGTTCGCGGTCTCTCAGAAGAAACTACTACCGGGGTGTTGCGGCTCTATGAAATGGTTAAAAAAGGGAAATTACTGGTTCCTGCTTTTAACGTTAATGATTCTGTGACTAAATCAAAATTTGATAATTTATATGGTTGCCGTGAGTCTCTGGTCGATGGTATTAAAAGAGCGACCGACGTCATGATAGCCGGGAAAATAGCCGTAGTTTGCGGTTATGGTGATGTTGGTAAAGGTTGTGCACAATCTCTGCGCGGTCTCGGCGCCACGGTATTGATCACTGAAATTGATCCCATCTGTGCGCTACAGGCTTCAATGGAGGGCTTTCGCGTTGTGACCATGAATGAAGCCGCACCCCTTGCCAATATTTTTGTTTCTGCCACAGGAAATTTTAATGTCATTACTCACGAGCATATGCTGGTCATGAAAAATGAAGCCATCGTATGTAATATTGGCCACTTCGATTCAGAAATAGAAATCGCCAAATTACGTCAATATCAATGGGAAAATATCAAGCCACAAGTGGATCATGTTATTTTCCCTGATGGAAAAAGAATTATTGTATTGGCCGAAGGGCGTCTGGTAAACCTTGGTTGTGCGACAGGCCATCCCAGCTTTGTCATGTCAAACTCATTTTGTAACCAGGTGCTGGCACAAATTGAGCTCTGGCAAAATAGTGCCCAATATAACAAGGAAGTTTACATCCTGCCGAAAAAACTTGATGAAAAAGTGGCACGTTCTCATCTGGCTCAGTTGGGAGTACAACTTACCGAACTCACCACCGAACAAGCAGATTATATTGGTGTGAGTGTCGATGGACCTTATAAACCCGATCATTATCGTTACTAGAGTCAATTAAAGGTCGCACAAATTCTGTGTGGCCTTTAACCTCTCGGTTGCTTTATGCGATTTATCCGCCTCTATCTTCCCCAACCTTATCACTTACGCAGCGAATTACTGCTGGAAAACGAAGCTTTTCATCATGCCATTCATGTTTTACGTGGTAAGGTGGGTGATAGTTATTTTCTTTTTGATGGAAAAGATACTGTAGCAAGTACAACCCTGCTCTCCATTGCCAGACATTCAGCCATTTTACTTATTAAATCCGTGCAAAAACAACAACTTGAATCGCCATTAAATACGATTCTTATCCAATGTGTCTCCAAAGGTGAACGCATGGATTATACCCTGCAAAAATCTACCGAACTCGGCATCACGGCCATCCAGCCTGTTTTGAGTGAACGCTGTAATGTACAATTAGATGAAAAAAGATGGTTAAAAAGACAAAAACATTGGCAGTCAATCATCATCAGTGCCTGTGAGCAATGTGGCCGGAATACCCTCCCCCGCTTATTGCCCTTGGTAAACCTGCCACAAGCTCTAGCCACATTAAAAGATCAATATGCATTATTTTTGCTGCACCAGCAGCAAAGTCAAAATTTAAGGCAGTGGCAAAAACAGCATGAACATTTCTCTTCATTAGGCTTTATTGCAGGGCCAGAAGGAGGTTTCAGCGAAAGTGAAGTTGAAATGGTAAAGCAATTTCACATCCCGTTGTTGTCTTTAGGACCACGAATTTTAAGAAGTGAGACTGCGGGTATCACCGCGCTTACTGTGGCTCAGGCGACTTGGGGAGATCTGTAACAACAGCCGGAGAATCCTCGGCAAAGATGACATGATTTCAAGCGACCTGATGCGCTGAGACTATTTCTTCCAGCGCTGTAATTTCAACTAAACGCGCAACTTCCTGTCCTAACATCACTCTTGCCTGAAAACCCGCAGCCAGTTCTTCTTCATCATCTTCCGAGGCATAGCGAATATCTGCTTCGGTGATATGACTAAGCCGAGGAATTCCATTCACCAACAGCGCAACAAAGGGACGCTTTTTATCCCCCAGAATAGTGTTGAAAATAGCGATACGTGCCGAACGACTCAAGACCTCCTCAGACGGCATTTCTTCCTCCAGATTCAACATTGGAACATGGAGCCCGCGCCAGTATATGGTGCCTAAATAAGCACCTTCAGCTTCGCCTTCCGGCTCGATAAAACCAATTACTTCAGCAACGGCTGTGTTTGGTACCAATAAAGGCTCACCCCACATTGGGATCATTAAACTGGGAATATTATCTGGAGTTGCCATAATGCCTTTCCTGCGTTGCTTGAATTATTTCAGTATCAGCGGCTTTGTCTACATAGTTTTGTCGATGAATATAAGCGACTAATTTTTGTGCCAGCTCTTCAGGTGTACCTGAGAAATCTGAGTAACCTGCATTTCTAATTTCATCCGGCATCGCACTATTGGCACAACTTACACTTTGTTGCGTCCATACCTGTTGCCCGGCAGTCTTCATAAAATTAGCACCCTGAACCCCATCACCACCCATACCGCTAAAAAAAATACAGCCACTATTACTCCAATGTTTGGATACATCTTTTAATACATCATCAATACACGGCGAGTAGGGTGCTGTCCAGGGCATGTCCATTTGTAACAGTAGTCCCGATGAAACCATAGTGAGTCTTTTATCTACCGGTGTGAGCAATATCTCACCCGCTTTTAATTGCGTTGCCGCAGCGGCTATTTTAACTTTTAACGGCGAATAATCTTCAAGAATTTTTTGCAATACCGGGATGAAATTTTTGTCTATGTGCTGAACCAGAATAAAAGCAACCGGCAAGTTCTCAGGCAACGTTTGTAAAAAACGTTTTAATGCCGCCGGCCCACCCAATGAAGCGCCAAGGACCCAGATTGGAATCACTTTTTCTGCTGGCTGGCTATCTTGACCCGGGTTTTCCAAACCCTCAATTGCAGTCGATGCTGACAATGGTTTGGTCGATTTCTCTCTTGCTTTTGATTGCTGATTATTGGAGGGAACGGTCTTGGTTTGTTCAATAGCAGATGGAACCTCTAATACCAGTTCACCTAATCTGACAATGAGCTTTTGTACCCAAAATTGTGGATGTTTTTGTCGGCTAATAGCCGACTGTTCATTGATAAAAACCGGTGTTGCTGCATGATCAAGCAATTCATCAAGTTGATCACTCCAATCATCATCATCAAGATCAACCAACCAGACATCAACTGCTGAGGTTTTGATATGGCTGTCACTCAACTCCAAGAGTGGAATTTTATATTCCAATTCAACATTATTTTCCTTGAGATTCTCCATCAAGCACACGCTGCCTGTCAGATCGGAAGAAATAATACCGATATTTAATACCCGCTGAAAAATCTTCATCGGATTAATCCAACAGGTCCTCGATCGCATTAATCAGATCGATTTCGTTAAAGGGTTTGCCCATGAACCGGTTAACACCAATTTCTTTGGCGCGGATTTTATGTTTATCACCCGTTCTGGAGGTAATCATAATAATCGGTATCTTTTTATAATTTTCGTCATGTCGAATAATTGTTGCCAGCTCAAAGCCATCCATTCTGGGCATTTCAATATCCAACAGCATCACATCAGGAATTTTATCACCCAGCACGGTGACCGCATCTACGCCATCTCTTGCCGTGATGACCTCATAGTTATTTCTTTCCAACAGCCGTGAAGTAACCTTCCGTACGGTGATGGAATCATCTACCACCATAACGACAGGCTTTTGCATTTCTTCTTGTTCTTCAGTCGCCAGCGTTTCGTAGTCAAACTCGGTGGTACGGGCATCTATTCTACGCATCAATGCCGGTAACTCAAGAATCAATACCACACTACCATCTCCCAGGATAGTAGCACCTGATACGCCAGAGACAGCGGATAACTGCTGTCCCAATGACTTCACCACAATTTCACGTGAACCGAGTAATTCGTCAACCTGCAAGGCGATGGGATGTTCCACACCATGGAGCAACAATAAAGGTACAGGTTGCGTTACGCCGTCAAGTTTGGGTGTCTCTGCAGTGTCTAAAAGTTTGCCCAGGTATCTTAATTGAAAAGTTTCTCCTGCATATAAAAACTCCGGTTGTTCCAACTGATAGTATTCCATTAATTCGTAGGGTGATATACGGACAATACCTTCAATATTTGTCAGCGGAATGGCAAATAAATCTTCTCCATTTGCCACCATTAATGCCTGGTTTACTGATACCGTAAACGGCAGTCTCACCGTGAAAGTCGACCCTTTACCAGGCACCGAATTGATATCTATATGGCCGCCCATTTGTTTGATATCACTGTTGACAACGTCCATGCCAACACCACGACCAGAAATTTGTGTGACTTCAACTGCGGTACTAAAACCAGCTTCAAGGATCATTAATTGTAACTCATGATCGGTGAGATCAGCATCTGGTGAAATGAGACCCCGCTCAACAGCTTTATTTCTTACCGCCGCCAGATCAATGCCGCGACCATCATCAATAACTTCTACGACAACCTCTGCACCTTCTCTGAACAGACGGATTAAAATTCGACCCTGGAGTGGCTTTTTTGCCTTTTTTCTTTTTGATGCGGCTTCTATACCATGATCCATGGCGTTACGTAACATATGTTCGATGGAAGGAATTAATCGCTCGAGTACGGTTCTATCCATTTCGCCTTCGGCCTGGATGGACAGTTGTACTTTTTTGTTTAATTCATCACTGATCTGACGCACCATACGCCTTAAACGGGGAACGACCGAGCTAAAAGGAACCAGCCGCGTTTTCATCAATCGATCTTGTAACTCGGAATCAACCCGCGATTGCTGTAACAATAAAACCTCTGCATCTGCTGCCAGCGTGTCTAGGGTTTCTTTCAAACTGATTAAATCTGTCGTGCTTTCACCTAATGAGCGAGTCATTTCCTGTTGGCGTGTATAGCGGTCCATTTCCAAAGGATCAAAATCTTCATTATCCTGACCACCAATCTGCTCTTGCCGATACTGTACCTGGGCTTCTGTCTCTATTTCCAGGTTTCTGATCTGTGCTTTTACTCTATCGACGGTGGAGGAAATCTCCTCTAGATTAAACCTAAAACTGGTCACTTGTTGTTCTAGGCGCGCCCGATAAATACTGGTTTCACCGGCTAAATTCACCAAACCTTCCAAAGTTTCAGAACCCACGCGGATCATTTCCCGAACTTGCGGTAACTTTCGTATCGCTTCTTTTCTGGGCGCTTTTTGGGGTTCTATATCTTCTTTGATCTGACTGCGCTGTTGTAACTTGATGACATTCGTCGGAATGGCTTTTTCTGCTTTTTTCGATGGTTTTTCCAGGACGATGTCCTTTTCTGCTGGAATCTCATCGCCACGCGCATACGCTTTTAACTGGGCGATGAGCTTGTTAGCCGTGACAATACGCGCATTATCGGTAATCTCCGCCAGCATACTTTCCATTCGATTACGACCCACATTTGCCAACTCCAGCAATGTGCTATCAGCCTGCCTGCGGCCTGTGACGACTAATTCAAAAAGGCTTTCCAACTCATGGCTTAAATCCGCCAGGTTGTGCACCCCGGATAATCTGGCGCCACCTTTGAGGGTATGTAATTGTCTTAAAAGTAATTGCAGGTGTTGTTGATTAGAAAGGTCTTCTTCCCAGAGCTGCAGGGTATCTTCTTGCTCCTCAATAAGTTCTCTCGCTTCTTCCAGATAAATATCCAAAATCTCAATATCTTCTGGGTCAAGATCCAAAGGTGAAATATCTTCATCGTTATCAAGGGGAGATATTTCTGCATCTGCTAATTCTTCAAGCGCACTTTCTGTTAGTGCTTGTTCATCAGCATCAGCTATTTCAAGCGCGTCCCCTTCGACAGTACTTTCCTCTTCATCTAAAGGGATATCCAAAGAAACTTCTATATCCAAATCGGTAGGTTCAGCCGCTGTAACTTCATCATCTGTTGCCAATTCATCGACTGCTGACGACTCTAACGCTGCGGTTTCATCAAGCTTAATTTCTGCTCGTCGTCTAAATACAAATTTATCCAGTTCTTGCAGTATGGCTTCAGTAATTTTTGGCCGCTGGTTAGCCGCAATTCTGTCGAGATTATCAGTTACCACTAATAAACCTTTTTGTAATACCTCGAAGAATGCACTATCAATGATATTATCTACTTCGAGCGCCCGATTTAATAATTCAATAATGTGGTTAGCGTCTATCGAAATAACATCAAAATTGAGTTCACCCGCCCGAGCAGAAATTGTCGTTAAGGCGATAATGAGCGGGTGTGCCGCTTCTTTATTTTCGGTTGCTAATTTCCAGGTCTCAAGAACCGCTTCAATATCGTCCATGAAATCCTGAGAATCACTCAGAAATTTAATGGTAGCATCGCCCTCGGTACTCTCTTGTTCAATTTCGAACAGCGGTATAAGTGCCTCAAGCTCTTGAGCTCTCGCCAACAGCTGAATATAATTTTCATCGGCGTAATTATTTTCAAGCGCTTCAATATTAGAAATATTCCCTTGTAAATAAGCTGAAACTTTTTCTAATAAATCCAGTGCCTCGCTAGATACAGCGATGATACGACCATTTAATT
>CAZKUH010000066.1:0-8716 GCA_964555895.1 uncultured Enterobacterales bacterium | reverse complement strand
CACAGACTCAATATGGTATAGCCAAATTTTAAAGGCAACATTGGCAATTGACTGAACAACGCTATGCGCTGATGCATAAATATTTTCAACGCCATTTTATCATTTTATGATACATTTTATGAGACAACCATACTGCTATGATGTGGGCTGTTACGATCGCAACTACCGATATGAACCAAAAACTGTCTATATGAACACATTATTGATTGCACTAAGCACAGTTTAAACAGTTAATTTTTGCTGGCAATTAGCAAAAAAATGAACCATAGTGTGCAAAAATGCACAAATGGCTTGAGAAATGAACTGGGATGACCTTAAATATTTTCTGGCGGTGGCACGAGAAGGCTCAATAAGCGGTGGTGCAAAGCAACTCGAAATTCAACATTCAACACTTTCTAGGCGTCTGCGCGCACTCGAGAAAAATCTGGCAACGCAACTCATAGAAAGAAAGAAAAGTGGCTATGAATTAACGCCAGATGGTGAAAAGTTAAAAAAAGTTGCGTTAAAAATGGAATGCCAAGTATTAAAAGTTGACGGCAACCTAGTTGGCAAAGAATCCCGACTGACTGGCGTGCTGAGAGTAACGGCTATAAACAATATGGCATCCACTATTTTAATGCCGACATTCGCCAGTTTTCAAAAAAAATATCCTGATATCGAGCTGCATATTATGGTTAACAATAGTTATGCCAGCCTGGTAGAAAGAGAGGCGGATATTGCTATCCGTCTGACAAATACGCCGCTTGATACTCTGGTAGGAAAACGTCTGGTGACTATCGCCAGTACGGTTTATGCCAGCAAAAACTATCTCAAGACCCTAGCTAAAAAAAATAATAAACCGAAGTGGCTGGGTGTCAGTTGTTGCGGATTTCATCAAGCCTGGACCAAACAGGCTTGCCCTGACTACAATCATCAATTTTATTCTGACGATACCTTGTTGACCAAATCCGCGCTCAAGCAGGATTTGGGTTTGGCTTATCTACCCTGTTTTATGGGAGATCCTGAAAAAAAACTTGCGCGTTTTTGTGAGCCAAATAATTCTCTCAATTTGGGTCTATGGTTATTATTTCATGCTGATTTAAAGCGAAATGCCAAAGTATTAGCCTTCAGAGAGCACATGATGACAGAAATCAGCTCACAAAAGAGACTGTTTGAAGGGAAGTTATTTCAGCTTTAATACCATCCTTGGTAAATTTAAAGCTCATGCATTCCAATAGATAAGGGCCATCTCAGTCTGGTCTATTTTTTTAATGATATACTTCTATTACCCATATCCAGCGTTCAGGTTAAAGTAGCTAAACTTTACTTTTATCGGCCAGATACAACCAGGTTTCCATAACTGAATCTGGATTTAAGGAGAGCGAATCAATACCCTCCTCCATCAACCATTTCGCCAGATCAGGATGATCGGAAGGACCCTGCCCACAGATCCCAACATATTTATTCGCTTTTTTACACGCTTGAATTGCCATGTGTAATAGAGCTTTAACCGCAGGATCTCTTTCATCAAATTTATCAGCAATTAAAGCTGAATCCCGGTCGAGCCCCAAGGTCAGTTGGGTGAGATCATTTGAACCAATAGAAAACCCATCAAAGTGTTCAAGAAAGGACTCAGCGATTAAGGCATTGGTTGGCAATTCACACATCATGATCAATTTCAGGCCATTTTCACCACGTTTCAGACCATTTTCAGCCAAAAGTTCAACCACTTTTTTTGCTTCATCAACAGTTCGTACAAAAGGGATCATAATTTCAACATTAGTGAATCCCATGTCATCTCGAACATACTTTAATGCCCGACATTCCAGTTGAAAAGCTTCCCTGAAACTTTCTGAAACATAACGCGAAGCCCCTCTAAAACCAATCATAGGGTTTTCTTCATCGGGTTCGTAAAGTTCACCTCCGATCATGTGCGCGTATTCATTGGATTTAAAATCTGACATGCGCACAATAACGCGCTCTGGTGAAAAAGCCGCTGCCAATGTAGAAATTCCTTCAGCGAGTTTGTTCACATAGAACTCGACAGGACCTTTATAACCTGCAATTTGGTCGCTAATAATCTCTTTCAGGCTTTCATCTTCCAAAGCATCAAATTCAATTAAGGCTTTGGGGTGAACGCCAATCATGACATTGATTATAAATTCCAAACGCGCCAGACCAATGCCGGCATGTGGTAAAGCCTGAAATTTAAAAGCACCATCAGGGTTAGCGACATTCATCATAATTTTGAATGGCAGTTCGGGCATATTATCAATGGCACTTTGCTGGATACTAAAGTCTAAAATACCATCGTAAACATAACCCGTATCACCCTCAGCACAGGAGATAGTTACCTTGTCATTCTCTTTAATCATGTGGGTGGCGTTGGTGGTGCCGACAATAGCAGGAATACCAAGTTCTCGTGCGATAATAGCGGCATGACAGGTTCGTCCACCTCGATTGGTCACGATAGCAGAAGCTCTTTTCATGATTGGCTCCCAATCGGGATCGGTCATATCCGTTACCAGTACATCACCCGCTTTGACTTTAGCCATTTCACTAATATCATTCAGCACTCGGGCTTCACCCGCACCTATTCTCTGACCAATGGCACGTCCCTCCACAACAACCGTACCGTTCTGATTGAGCTTATAGTTTTCAAGTACGCGAGTATCCGATCGGCTTTGTACCGTTTCTGGTCGAGCCTGTACAATATAAAGTTCACCATCCGTACCATCTTTAGCCCATTCAATATCCATCGGTCGTTGATAATGTTGTTCGATAATTAAAGCCTGCTTTGCCAGCAATTCAATCTCTGTGTCACTGAGACTAAAGGTTTTGCGCTGCGCCATACCCACCTCTACCACCTCAACCGATTTGCCGTGTCGATGATCACTACTGTAAATCATTTTAATGGCTTTACCACCCAGCGTTCTTCTTAAAATGGCAGGTCTATCCGCGAGCAAAGTTGCTTTATGCACATAAAACTCATCAGGATTAACGGCACCTTGAACGACAGTTTCACCCAATCCAAAGGCCGAAGTGATAAACACTACATCTTCAAAACCCGATTCGGTATCCATAGTAAACATCACACCACTCGAACCAATATCGCTACGTGCCATTTTTTGAATGCCAGCGGAGAGCGCGACACCTTCATGGTCAAAGCCTTGATGCACCCGGTAAGAAATTGCCCGGTCATTAAATAAAGAGGCGAAAACCTCTTTCACCGCTAACATAATATTATCCAGACCACGAACATTAAGAAAAGTCTCTTGTTGACCTGCAAATGATGCATCTGGCAGATCTTCAGCCGTAGCAGAAGAGCGTACCGCAACAGCAAATTCCTCTTCGGCAACGTCACCCCGCATTTGATTGAAGGCGTTGGATATTGCCGTTTCAAGTTCGGGTAACAAGGTCGCGTCCATGATGGATTGACGAATTGTTGCACCTGCTATGGCTAATGCCGCGACATCATCCACATCCAGCGCTGCTAATATCTCATAAATAGATTGATTTAAACCACTTTGTTGCAGAAAATCCCTAAATGCCAGTGCCGTTGTCGCAAAGCCACCAGGAACTTTAACCCCCAATTCTGACAGGTTACTTATCATCTCACCCAGTGAAGCATTTTTCCCACCCACTGTTTCTACATCATTCATTCCCAGATTTTCATACCAAAGTACGTAATCGCGCACAGTCCTGCCCCTTGAAAGTTTAATTGAAACTTTGTTGTCATGTCTTAATGAGCCATGTAACATTTATGTCGTGCAAATTTGTTATCATTGACCCGGCAGGTTATTCCTTACAACCGGCTCAAGTACAACAAATATACCTCTATTGTACTCAATCTGGCAGAAAGAATGAAACGTTCAGTGTTTTTTATATCGGATCGAACCGGCATTAGTGCCGAAATCTTTGGTCGAGCACTTTTAACCCAATTTGAACAGGCACTTGAGTTTTCTGAGAAAACTTTACCGTTTATTGATAATGAGAAAAAAGCACAAGATGCAAAAATCATGATCAATGATGCTTTTGAGAAAACACAACTCAAACCATTGGTTTTTGACACCATTGTAAATCCCGATATTCGTTCGATCATTCACCAAAGCACTGCACTTATTATGGACTTTTTTCAGACATTTATTGGGCCCATGGAAGATGAACTGAATACAGCTTCCTCTTTTACAGTTGGCAGGCACCATGCCTATGATAGAAGTGGAGAATACAACAATCGTATCAGGGCAGTAAATTTTGCAGTCAATAGCGACGATGGTGCATCCATGAAATATTTTGATGATGCAGAAGTGGTACTTTTAGGCGTTAGCCGTTGTGGCAAAACACCAACCAGCCTCTATATGGCCATGCAATTTGGTGTTTTTGCAGCCAATTATCCCTTTGTTTCTGACGATATGGAGGCTTTGAAGTTACCCAAAGAATTACAAAATAATAAAAATAAATTATTTGGTTTAACCATTGATCCCAATCGATTGCATGAAATTAGAACACAGCGTCGTGCCAACAGCCAATATGCATCATTGCAGCAATGCCGACTTGAAGTCAGATTGGTAGAGATGCTTTATAAAAAAGAAAAGATACCTTATTTAAATACCTCCGCAAAGTCCATTGAAGAAATTGCCGTACTGATTATGGAACGTTGTCATCTGGAAAGGCGAACATTTTGAACATTCACCCAACCAGAGAAAAAGAGCACGCAACTATCAGTGAAACGGATACAGTTTTTGAAAAACATATTCTCGTAGACAAGAGAAACAACAACCCCATTGATCTCATCAGCGTAGAATGTAGTTTCTCAAAACAAAAAGTAAAACAATTATTGCTAAAAGGTTGTGTCTGGATAAGCAGAAATAACAAGACTGTACGAATCAGACGAAATACCAAATTATTATCGAATGGTGATCAGCTTCATTTATATTATAATGAACGAATTTTGACTCAATTTCCCATTCCTGCAACACTTATTCGGGATGAAGAAGAATATAGCATATGGTACAAACCCTATGGCATGTATTCGCAAGGTTCAAAATGGGGAGATCACTGCACCCTTTACCGCTGGGCAGAACAACACTTGTCACCCCAAAGGCCTTCATTTATCGTCCACCGATTGGATCGCGCCGCTAATGGCCTGATGATCCTGGCACACAGTAAGTCCATGGCTGCGAAATTCGCCCAAATGTTTCAACAAAGAACTATTCACAAAAGTTATGAAGCCGTCGTCCATGGGCAATTTCTCTCTGGAGTCAAACCAATAAAAATTTCATCTGAAGTCCAGCACAAAAGTGCCATTAGTTATTTTTCATTGATAAGATACGATAGCAAGCATGATCGCTCTCACCTCAACATCACCATCGAAACCGGTAGAAAACACCAAATAAGGATCCATTTATCCGAGCTGGGCTACCCCATCGTTGGTGACAGACTTTATGGTATTGGCGATGAAAAGGAAGATTTACAGCTCTGCTCTAAAATATTAAAATTCAATTGCCCGCTAGATGGATTTAGTAAAGAATTTATTTTACCGCATGATTTGAGTTTGTTAAAAAAACAATTTAATGAATGATTTTTCTCTTAAAAACAACAACTCCTGCAGCAATTATTCTATGTTTTTCTCTTCAATTTGCTCCCACTCTTGGTAAGATTTATCCAGTTTTGTTTCTAACGCGCTTAGCTTATTTAATAATTGAGCAGAATCACGGGTTGATTTTTCAAAGAAACCCTGCTCATTAATGACTGCTTGCAACCCAGCAATTTCTTTTTCAAAAGAACCAATCATTTCTGGTAGCTCAACAAGTCTCAGTTGCTCTTTATAAGACAACTTCTTCTGTTGCTTTTCATTGTCTTTGATAAAACTAGAATTTGAACGGTTCTTATCAGGATTGTTTTTGTTAATAGTGGCGCGGTCAACAGCTTTTTTGACTACGCTATTTAATTGCTGCTCTTTGTATTGTAGCCAATCCGAAAAACCACCAACAATTTCTAGTAATTTTCCTTTGTCTTCATCTGCAAAAGCATCAAAGACAATACAACTTGAAACCGTATTGTCGACAAAACTTCGATCATGGCTAACCAATAATAAAGTCCCTTTATAGTTGGCGATTAACTCCTCCAACAGTTCCAATGTTTCCATATCCAGATCATTTGTGGGTTCATCAAGCACCAAGAGGTTATTCGTCTTGGAAAATAATCGCGCTAACACCAGTCGGTTTAATTCCCCGCCAGAGAGCGCTTTAGCCGGTGTGCGAATACGCTGTGGAGAAAAAAGAAAATCCTGTAAATAACTGACGATATGACGCGTTTTTCCACCAATTTCCAATTCGTCTTTTCCCCCGGAGACATTGTCCTGAACGGTCTTTTCGAGATCGATAGCCTCCCTGTTTTGATCAAAATAAGCCACATCAATATTTGTGCCTGATCTCACCGTACCCGAAGTCGGGATCAATTGCCCCAAAATAATTTTCAATAATGTTGTTTTGCCACAACCGTTTGGACCAATCAATGCGAGTTTATCACCCCGCATAATCACGGTACTAAAATCAGCAATAATAATTTTGTCTGCAAATTGATGATTAACCTGTATCAACTCAGAAACTAACTTGCCAGATTTTCTGGCTTCTTCTATATTAAATTTAGCTTTTCCTTCAAGGTTTCTTCGACCAGCGCGTTTTTTTCGCATAGTTTCCAGTGCACGAACCCTACCTTCATTTCTGGTTCTTCTGGCTTTTATCCCTTGCCTAATCCAAACTTCCTCTCGTGCCAATTTTTTATCAAATTCGCTATTGACCTTATCTTCTGCTGACAATAATGCATCTTTTTGTATTCTGTAACTTTGATAATTCCCCGGAAAACTGGCAATAGTTCCTCTATCAAGCTCTATCACTCTGGAAGAAACAATATCCATAAATTTTCTATCATGGGTTATTAGTAAAATGGCCCCCTTAAACTGTTGAATATATTTTTCCAGCCATTGGATAGCATAAATATCAAGGTGGTTGGTTGGCTCATCTAATAATAGAATATCCGGATTTATCACAACGGATTTTGCTAGGGCGGCTCTTTTTTTCCAGCCACCGGACAGTGACGCCATGGCAACATCTGGCTCTAACTTAAACTCATCCAGTATACGTCTGATTCTGCCATCAAAACGCCAACCATCATGTTGTTCAATATGCAGCTGAAGCCTTTCCATTATTTTCAGGTCATTACTGCTAAAATGTTCTTTTAAAGAAAGTTTATGATATTGTTGTAATGTGTTTCCGAGTTCGGCCAGACCAGAAGCGACATAATCATAGACCAGCGTACTGTCTGATTGTGGCATTTGTTGTTGTAGCTCAGAAATAATGATTACTTTTTGTTTCCGAACCACACCACTATCGGGTTTTATTCTTCCCGAGAGAATACCGAAAAGACTCGATTTACCGGTACCATTTCGACCAATCAAACATAATTTTTCACCCTTTTTCATGGAGAAACATGCATTTTCCAACAAGGGATTCAGGCCATAGGCCAGAGAAATTTTATCAAACGAAAGTAATGCCATCGGTTATTTTTCAATCCAGATTTGTATAAGATTAAAGAGTTGTTCAAGATAAGGGATTAAATGACTTGCTTTACCCTCGTCCCATGAAAGTTCAGCTTCATGCAAATATGTTGCTTGAGAAAGTTCCAACTGGATGCCATGTACCCCGTGAGTAGGCTGACCATAATGTCTGGTAATATAACCACCCTTAAAACGACCATTGTAGACAGAATTGTACGGTTTGGCTTTAAATTTTTGTTGAATATACCTTAAGAGTGCTGGCGCACAACTATTGCCATCATTGGTTCCAAAGTTAAAATCATCTAACTTTCCGGAAAAAAACCGTGGCACCACTGAAGCGATAGAATGCGCTTCAAATAGCACAATTTGCGAGTGAACAGACACTAAACGGTCAATTTCAGCTTGAAGCGCTTGATGATAAGGCTTCCAGTATTGTTTAATTCGCCTGTTAATTTCCAGGGCGTCTGGTTTTTTTCCCGCTTGATATAGTGCTGAGCGATCAAAAGCTGTGCTAGGGCATAATTCAGTCGTATCCTTACCAGGATATAATTCGGCACCATCCATCGCCCGATTAAGATCAATAACATAACGCGAATAAAGTGGTTTTAAAATACTACATCCCGCATTTTCAGCAAATTGATATAAACGATGAAGAAACCAATCCGTATCTTTAGAGGCTAAAGCAGTAGGTAAAAGCTGCTGGGCCACCTCATCAGGAAAAACAAAGCCATTATGCGGCATGCTCAGCAAAACTGCGCGATCACCTTGTTTTAGACTATATCCTGTGGAGAGCATAAATTTACCAAAGCCGCCTAATTAAGAAATTCATTTGATTGTTGAATGGTCAAATTGTGCTGTTGAATACATTATATTTGTAATAGCCAGCCATATACAAACTTTTTGAGTTAGCTTGCCAGAAAAAAATGTAAATTTGCAACTGCGTGAAAAATTCCAGCTTGTTATTTTGTCACGTTCTCCCGTACATATTTCTAACAGATAAATTTAACGGTTTATCCAAAACTCGCTAACGTATATAATCTCGCCTCATTTAAGTGCTGAATATTACCTATAAACGCATTGTGTTAAATAAATCCTGCCGTATTGAAAAAAAAGAAAAAGGACAGAAAAGCCTTTTTTCTCATTTGACCGGAGCCGCTTTAGCTCTGGAAATCACGCAAT
>CAZKUH010000065.1:3724-8738 GCA_964555895.1 uncultured Enterobacterales bacterium | reverse complement strand
CTGGATAGTCCGCTACATACGATTCAATAAAATGCAACACCCTGAAAATATGGGCGAAAGTCCTCTTTAAAGGTAACTCAAAGCGCATGGTAGTGGGAGGAGTTTAATTGCCGTACCATGCGGGATTAAAACCTTTCCATTCCACTTGGTTCCAGCACCCAAAATGTTACACGGGGTAAGCTTCCAAGATGACAGTGTCTGGGACAGCAATGATTCTCTTTATAAATATTGTTCCACTAAAAGTTTGGCTTTAATGGCATCGAGCTTTTCGGTATCAAATTTAATGTAAAGCATATTATCTTTTTCCATTAACATGGCTTCACGAATACCTTCCTGTTGTAGCAGTTTGGCTAATTTATTTTTATCTACACTGCCTTTTTCTCGTTCAATACTTAAACTGCTCAAGGCGGGAGCATTTTGTTGTCCACGATGAACAAGTAACCAAATGACGACAATGACTGTGCCAGTAATAAAAACAGAGCCGCCACCAAAATATTGTCCAATAATGCCGGTTAATGCTCCACCCAGAAAAGATCCCATGAATTGACTGGTAGAGTAGACGCCCATGGCAGTTCCTTTACCAGCGACAGGGGCAAACCTGGACACCATTGATGGCAGCATCGCTTCTAGCAAATTGAACCCAAGGAAAAAGATGACCAGACCGCCAATCAACCAACCTGAACTTGAGCTTTCTAACCAGGTGATCTGAGCTATTAATAACAACAAAATTGCCACACCCATGACTCTGGCGTGCAGGTGCTTTTTTTCGGCAATAATAATACCGGGAACCATACCCACAAACGCTACCAGCATCACTGGCAGATAGATCCAGGCATGGCTTTCTTTGGGGATACCAGATTGTTCAAGCAACAAAGGAAGATCAACAAAACTGGAACTCAATAAGAAATGCAGCGAAAATATACCGAAATCCAACCGTTTAAGTTGACCGTTAAGTAAAACTGTTTTGACTTGGGTTAGTGCAGGTAGAACATCTTTTTGGCGGATTTGCTGACGCACATCTGGCACTATCCAAATCACAACCATTATGGCCAGGAGTGATAATCCGGCAGTAATGATAAATAAACCTGATAGTTGATATTTTACGGCCAATATCGGGCCAGCAATCAAAGCGAGAATAAATGAAGCACCGATACTCATTCCCAGTACTGCCATCATGTAGGATCGACGTTCCTCTCTACTCACATCAGCGGCTAAAGCCATCAATGCCGAAGCAATGGCACCACAACCCTGGATCGCTCTGCCTATTATTAGACCTTGCATGGTGGTAGCAGCAGAAGCTATCCAGCTCCCCAATGCAAAAATAATTAGCCCCCCAATAATAACGGGCTTGCGACCAATTCTATCTGAGAGTAAACCAAGAGGAATTTGAAATATAGCCTGTGTCAAACCATAAATGCCAATGGCCAAACCAACAGCAGCTAAACTATAACCAGGATAATCTTCAGCATAAGTGGCTAGTACTGGCAGAACCAGGAATAGACCAAACATTCTCAATCCATAGACTGAGGCTAAAGAAATTGCAGCGCGGGTTTCTGTTTTGGTAAAGACGACTTCTTTCATGAATTATTTTTTTGACTTCATATAAACAACACACCCAGTATATCACGGACGCTTCAATTTCTGTAAATCCTTCTTCAGTTAATTGACTGAATGAGCTAATGCGATTGTTTCTTCTGTGGCCGTTTCCTCTTGCCAAAAGCGACAAAGACCATGACAATACAACATCGAGACCAATTTATACGAACCCTATGGACACCATTGAAATTCGTGGCGCACGAACACATAACCTGAAAAATATTTCTCTCACTATTCCTCGTGACAAGCTCATTGTTATTACCGGACTCTCAGGTAGTGGTAAGTCATCACTTGCCTTTGACACCCTGTATGCTGAGGGCCAACGTCGATACGTCGAATCACTCTCTGCCTATGCCAGGCAGTTCCTCAGTCTCATGGAAAAACCCGATCTGGATCATATCGAAGGACTTTCACCCGCTATTTCAATCGAGCAAAAATCAACCTCTCATAATCCACGCTCTACCGTCGGCACGGTGACTGAAATTTATGATTATTTAAGATTACTTTACGCTCGTGCCGGAGAACCTCGTTGCCCAGAACATCATTTACCACTGGAAGCACAAACTGTCAGTCAAATAGTCGATCAGATCATGGCGCTGAAAAAAGAAGCCAAAGTCGCCATTTTAGCGCCACTCATTAAAGACCGAAAAGGCGAATATAAAGATCTCTTCGATAAATTAAAAAGCCAAGGCTATGTACGCATCAGACTCAATGGTAATTTTATCGAACTCGCCGAAGTACCAGATCTCGATGCTAAACTAAAACACAATATTGAAGTGGTTGTAGATCGTGTCAAAATCAGGGAAGGTTTACAGATTAGATTAGCTGAATCTATAGAAACCACGCTCGAACTGGCAGAAGGCACCGTCAGGGTAGTCTCACTGGATGATGCCAATATTGATCTGGTTTTCTCTGCCCGGTTTGCCTGTCCCATTTGCGGGCATAGCATACCGGAACTTGAACCGAGAATTTTTTCTTTCAACAATCCTGCTGGTGCCTGTCATCAATGTGATGGTTTAGGAGTAACCCAGTTTATTGATGAGAAGCGAATTTTGCTTGATGGCAACAAATCCCTTGCCGAGGGCGCTATCCGGGGATGGGATAGCCGTAATTACTTTTATTTTTCCATGATTAAAGGACTCGCCAAACATTTTCAGTTCGATGTAGACAAACCCTGGCATAAACTGCCCAAGAAAATTAAATCTAGGGTTCTATATGGCAGCGGCATTGAAAGCGTGGCTTTTAAATACAAAAATGATCGCGGTGATTCCGTCGTTCGACGACATCCGTTTGAAGGCGTGATCCCAAACCTCGAAAGACGCTATCGGGAAACGGAAAGTTCGACAGTGCGGGAAGAATTATCCCGTTTGTTTACCAAACAGCCTTGTCCTGATTGTAGCGGAACCCGATTGAATGAAAATTCCAGGAATGTTTTTATTGGTGAACTATCCCTGCCCGCATTAACCAGCATGTCTATCGAAAATAGTTTAAAACACCTCAAAAAAATAAAATTGAAAGGGAAAAAAGGTAAAATAGCCGAAAAAATTCTTAAAGAAACCAATTTACGTTTAAGTTTTCTGGTCAATGTGGGGCTTGAATATTTAACCCTCAATCGCAGTGCTGAAACGCTCTCCGGTGGAGAAGCACAACGGATACGACTCGCTAGCCAAATTGGTGCCGGATTAGTTGGCGTGATGTATGTTCTGGATGAACCTTCAATCGGGTTGCATCAAAGAGATAATGCCCGCCTGTTGAAAACTTTGACTCGTTTGCGAGATATGGGAAATACCGTCATCGTGGTTGAACACGATGAGGAAGCCATGGCGACAGCGGATCATATTATAGATATTGGTCCTGGTGCCGGTGTGCATGGAGGAGAAATTGTTTTTGAAGGAAAATTTGCAGCTATTAAACGAGCGAAAAAATCACTCACCGGTCAATATCTTTCTGGAAAAAAGCGTATTGCCATCCCGGCCAAACTGACAACACCTGATAGGAATAAATACCTGACTATTATTGGCGCATCAGAAAATAATTTACAAAATCTTACGGTCAAGATTCCAGTGGGATTATTTACCTGTATCACTGGTGTTTCAGGTTCCGGAAAATCTACACTGATCAATGAAACACTTTATCCGGTCGCTGCCAAAGTACTTAATCGTGCTCAATCTCATCAGGTTGCGGCACATAAATCCATTGAGGGAATGTCATTTTTTGACAAAGTTGTCGATATTGATCAGAGTCCAATTGGTCGAACACCACGCTCTAACCCTGCTACCTATACTGGAATTTTCACGCCTGTCAGAGAACTCTTTTCAGCCACACCCGAATCACGAGTCAGAGGTTATAAACCCGGGCGTTTCAGTTTTAATGTTAAAGGCGGGCGCTGCGAGGCCTGCAAAGGCGATGGTGTCATCAAGGTTGAAATGCATTTTTTGCCTGATGTTTACGTACCTTGTGATTTGTGTAAAGGTGCCCGATATAACAGGGAAACTTTAGAGATCCATTATAAAGGGAAAACCATCCAGCAAGTACTGGCAATGACTGTGGAAGAAGCCGCTGAATATTTTGAAAATATTCCGGTCATTAAAAGACGTCTACACACCCTACTCGATGTCGGCCTGGGATATATTACTTTAGGGCAATCAGCTACTACCTTATCGGGTGGTGAAGCGCAAAGGGTAAAACTCTCTAGGGAATTGGCTAAAAGAGATACTGGCAAGACCCTTTATATTCTGGATGAACCAACCACTGGATTACATTTCCACGATATTGCCCAATTGTTAAAAGTACTTCATCGTCTTCGTGATCACGGAAATACGGTCATTGTCATTGAGCACAACCTTGATGTTATTAAAACGGCCGACTGGATCATTGATCTCGGTCCAGAAGGTGGTGACAAAGGTGGCAAAGTGATTGCACAGGGTACGCCCGAAAAAGTTTCCAGGCATAAAAAATCATTTACCGGTCAATTTCTAAAGCCTTATTTTGAGAACAGCAAATCCTCTTAACCGCCACACACGGGAGGCGTTTTTGTCATCCTGAAAACTGGACCCGCGAACATGTTGAATGCTTTGGATTGCCACGCAGACTGTCATCCTAGCGCAGCCTAAGGAGCTTGAAGCTCGGCGTAAGATTCCTCGACTTCGCTCGGAATGACTATAAAGGAGACTGCTCCTTTATATGACAATAAAAAGAAAACTCCTTTTTATGACAAGGTTTTTTATTGGAGTGAAACGACTTTATCGGTAACGCAGACTGTCATCCTAGCGCAGCCTAAGGAGCTTGAAGCTCGGCGTAAGATTTCTCGACTTCGCTCGGAATGACTATAAAGTAGACGGCTCCTTTATATGACAATAAAACAGAAAACTCCTTTTTATGACAAGGTTTTTTATTGGAGTGAAACGACTTTATCGGT
>CAZKUH010000065.1:0-3624 GCA_964555895.1 uncultured Enterobacterales bacterium | reverse complement strand
AACGCAGACTGTCATCCTGAGCAACGTCGAAGGATCTTGAAGGCTCAAACGCGGTACCCAAAGCTCTCCTTATTCGTCGCGGGATAAGCTTTCGATATGACTAGAGAAGCGCTGGGCAAACTGTCGGCTTGATCTGTAGAAACTGTTTCGGCGACCTGTAGAAAAAATTGAGGAGAAACCATGAAAATATTTATCACTGGCGGTTCAGGTTTTGTTGGTAATGCTGTCATTAAACAACTCCAGGGCAAACATCAGTTTATCGCACTTTCACGTTCAGAAAAGTCGGATAAAGCTATTGCTGTACTGGGGGCAACTCCCGTTAGAGGTGCTTTAGGACATATCACGCCAACCTTGCTTAAAAATTGTGATGTCGTTATACACGCCGCAGCACGCGTTGAGCAATTTGGCACATTGCAACAATTCTGGCAAACCAATGTTCTCGGCACTCGGCAGTTGCTGGAAGTTGCAAAAAAATCTGGTATAAAGCGTTTTATTCATATCGGCACTGAAGCCTCGGTATTTTATGGTCAAAATATGATCAATATTGATGAACAAACACCTCTGGCTTTTGACTCACCTTACTTTTATTCCAAAACCAAGGCCTGGGCGGAAGATGCGGTGATTAAAGCCAATGATGCAGAACATCATTTTTTGACCCTTAGTATCAGACCGCGAATGATATGGGGCCCTGATGACAAAACTATTTTGCCAGTTGTCCTGGATATGGTAAAGAAGCGCAAATTTATCTGGCTCAATGGTGGTCAAAACAAAACTGTAACCACGAATATACATAATCTGTTGCACGCCATAGAACTTGCTTTAACAAAAGGGCTGGGAGGTCAGGCTTATTTTGTCACCGATAACGAAGTCATGACCATCAGATGTTTTTTAACGCAATTAATCCAATCACAGAATGTCGATGTGCCCACTAAAAGTGCACCGGGTAGACTCATTAGTTTTATCGCCAGCACCACAGAATATTTGTGGAAAATAGCCAGACTAAAATCAGACCCGCCTTTGAGCCGTTTCGCCATTGATATTACCCAGAAAGAATGCACTATTAATATTGATAAAGCTAAAAGGGAACTCGGATATCAACCGATTATCAGTGTGAGCGAAGGTTTCCAAGAGCTGCATAGAGATTAATTTTTTGTATCAGGCTTTCGCACTATTACGACTCGAAACCAGCTCATACCAGCGTTTCAAATTTTGATGTTTTTCATTGAGACGGATATCTACCACTCTGGCAAAATCCAGGGTACAAAGCATGGTGATATCGGCAATACTAAAATATTCATCCACTAAAAATTGATTGCTGGCTAGATGCTGATCGATGAATTTCATAAAACCATAGGCAACAATTTTACAATCTTCGCCCCATGCTGGATTCGGCGTCATGCGATCTTTGAAGTGTCCGGTAATGTGTTGGAAAGACATGCCAACTGGAAATAGAAAACCAAACTCTGCACGCCGTTGCCACATCTCTACCTGGGCTTTTTCCAAGGCAGTCGTTCCAAATAATGGTGGCTGAGGATTCATTTCTTCAAAATAACGACAGATAGCAACCGATTCTGAAATCATCTTGCCATTATCTAATTCCAACACGGGTACTTTGGCGAGAGGATTTTTATTTTTAAAGTCCTTTTTTAGATTGTCGCCTTTTTGTAAATCAACCGCAATTTTTTCTATTTCGATATTTTTTTCTGCCAAAAATATTCTTACTCGCCGAGAATTAGGCGCACCATCAGCATCATAAAGTTTCATTTTCCACTCCTCTTTATATTCTTAATATTTTCCAGGCAATCAAACGAATCAATATTAAGCTATATCATCAGCTTAACCCCAGGTATTAAACTTTAGTCCCAACTCTGTAGAATATCCCATTGAGACTTTAGTGATGTTATGATTTTCATCCAGGACATAGTAGGTTGGGAAAGCTTGGATCCGATAGTCTTTCATTACTTTAGTGCCACCCAGTAAAATAGGCATAGACAGACCGTGATCCTTTTTATACTTTTTTAATTCTGCTATGGATTGCCAATCAAGCGCAATAATAATGATGTTCAGTTTATCTTGCGGGGCAGATTTTCGTAATTCTTCCAGATTACCAATACTTAAATGACAAACATTACACCAAGGAGCAAAAAAATAGATGACTGTTTCAACCTTGGCTAACTTTGATAAATGATAGACCTTGTTATCAAGAGAAACTAGTTCAAAATCTGGCGCTGCCAGCTTGCCTGAATCAGAGAGCAAGTCTCGCGTTTGCCAAGCGTCAAAAGCGAAATAGATTGCCACAAACAAGGCTAATTGAATACTAAAAGATAAAATTTTTTTAATCAATAGATAATCCAGGTTTTGTGAAAATTCTTCCTTAATATTGAAGTTCTCAACAGTAATTCGTTACAACTACTATAGGACGCCTATACCCATAATCATTCAATAAAAAAGGCCACCCAATGGTGACCTTATTATATTTACCCAGCTTTAGAATCAATCTTCGGCATTTTCTTCGACAATTTCTTCGTCTTCAACTTCGGGACGATCTACCAGTTCGATGATGGCCATGGGTGCTTTATCACCCGTGCGGAAACCACATTTCATTACCCGCAAATAACCACCCGGACGTTCCAGATAACGTGGGCCTAGTTCTAAAAAGAGTTTACCCACTATGGTTTTACTACGCGTTCTTGAGAATGCCAGACGTCTATTAGCGACACTGTCTTCTTTAGACAAGGTAATTAACGGTTCAGCAACGCGGCGTAACTCTTTGGCTTTAGCTACAGTTGTTCTAATCGCTTCATGTTCGAACAAGGATACCGCCATGTTACGAAACATAGCTTTACGGTGTGAACCTGTTCGGTTAAATTTACGACCACTTTTACGATGACGCATTTATCTATCCTTTAAATCTCTTCCGAGCAATTCGGAATCTATAATATGTGTTTGGCTTTTAAGCAGTAAAACTGATTATTCAGTTAGGCTTTGAGGCGGCCAGTTTTCTAAACGCATACCCAATGACAATCCTCTTGAGGCCAGAACATCTTTAATTTCAGTAAGCGACTTTTTCCCTAGATTAGGGGTTTTAAGTAACTCAACTTCTGTTCTTTGAATCAGATCACCAATAAAGTGTATGCTTTCTGTTTTTAAACAATTCGCTGAGCGAACTGTTAATTCCAGATCATCCACAGGACGCAGTAAAATTGGATCAACATCCGGCTCTTCCTGCTCTGGCTCAATGTTACTTTCGTCTTTCAATTCAACAAAAGCACTCAACTGCTCCTGCAAAATTGTCGCACAACGGCGAATTGAATCATCCGGATCAATCGTGCCATTAGTCTCAACCTCAAGCACTAACCGGTCTAAATCTGTACGTTGTTCAACACGTGCAGATTCCACAGTGTAAGAAACACGTTTCATGGGACTAAAACTGGCATCGAGTTGCAATCGCCCAATGGTGTTATCATCTTCATCGTTTCTTCGGCTAGAAGCAGCTTCGTAACCACGACCTGTACGCACCATTAAACGCATGTTGATGGAACCACCATTCAAATTGGCAATCACATGTTCCGGATTGCTAATAGTCACACCCGCTTGCTCTTCTATATCAGCTGCAGTGACTAC
>CAZKUH010000064.1:0-8751 GCA_964555895.1 uncultured Enterobacterales bacterium | reverse complement strand
TCTCAATGATAATGCCTACGGTATGATCAAATGGAAACAGCAAGGCATGGGATTTGAAAATTTTGGGCTTGATTATAATAATCCTGATTTTGTACAATATGCTGAAAGTTTTGGCGCTATTGGACACCGCCCGGAAAATAGCGAAGACTTTGTCAACATATTGCATAAATGTCTGGAAACTGACGGTGTTCACGTGATTGATTTAAGCGTTGATTATTCGTTAAACCACTCCATCTTAAATGTATTGATAAAAAATAAAACCGATTTTATTTAATTCAGGTACCCATTATGACCATTGAAACTATTAATCCCGCTAGCGGAAAACGCATTCAATCTTATACAGAATTCTCTGACGAGGTGTTATTTAAACGAATCGAGAAAGCCCACAAAGCCTACCAAAACTGGTCAACTTTAACGATAGAACAACGCAGCAAGCCCATGTTTAAATTGGCAAAAGTATTACGCGAAAATAATCAAAAATTTGCCCGTCTCATCAGTATTGAAATGGGCAAACCCATTACCCAGGCTTTGGCTGAAATTGAAAAATGTGCCTGGAACTGTGAGTATTATGCCGCTGAAGCAGCCGATTATCTGGCACCTAAAATAATTAAAACTGAAATGCAGGAAAGTAGCGTGCACTATAAACCATTAGGCGTGATCTTCAGTATCATGCCCTGGAACTTCCCCTTCTGGCAGGTTTTCAGGTTTGCCGCACCTAATTTAATGGCAGGGAATGTCGGTATGTTGAGCCATGCTCCCATTACCACAGGCTGTGCACTGGCTATTGAACAAACTTTTATTGAAGCCGGATTCCCCGAAGGCGTTTTTACCGCACTACTTATCGACATCCCTCAATCAGCAAAAGTTATCGCCCATCCGTTGGTAAAGGGCGTCACCCTCACCGGTTCAGAACGAGCTGGGATCGCTGTTGCGGGTGAATCAGCAAAGAACATTAAAAAATGTGTACTGGAACTGGGTGGCTCTGATCCATACCTGATTTTACAAGATGCCGATATCAAACAGGCCGCAGAAACCTGTGTCAACATACGGATGATGAATGCGGGTCAAATCTGTATTTCTCCAAAAAGACTCATCGTCGTCGAAAATGTTTACCATGATTTTGTAGCCGAGGTCAGCGAACGTTTAAAAGCCTTCGCCCCCGGTGACCCCTTGGATGAAAACTGTACTTATGGCCCTATGGCACGCGCTGATCTGAGGGATGAACTGGCTTCTCAAGTTGAGGAAAGTATCCACGCTGGCGCCAAATGCCTGCTGGGTGGGGAAAAAGTAGCCGGTGATGGTTATTATTTTCAACCCACGTTATTGGTTGATGTAAAACCTGGTATGCCGGCCCATGACGCCGAACTCTTTGGCCCCGTGATCGCCATAATAAAAGCCAAGGACGAAGCCGATGCCATCCGCATTGCCAATGACAGCCCCTTCGGACTCGGCGCGGCTGTTTTCACGGCTGACGTTGCTCACGGCAAGGAAATAGCCACAAATCAACTGAACGCAGGCACCTGCGTCGTCAATACCTTTGTAGGTTCGGATCCCCGCTTACCTTTTGGCGGAATCAATCTATCGGGTTATGGTAGAGAATGCGCCACCGAAGGTATCCATGAATTCCTCAATGTGAAAACGGTTAATGTTAAATAACCTGAGCTTCGGACATAAAAAAACCGCCAATCGATTGATTTTAGCGGTTTTCTTCGTTGTTTTGGCTTTTCCTATCCTGAGTTAAGGTTAATTAAAGGCTTTCAAACTGAAATCCAATAACCATCCTGGAATAATACCCAGTATTAGCAAAGCCAAACCATTGAGGGTGACCAGTAAGCGCAGATCGGAACTGGCGGTGATAGGCGTATCGTTTTCTGGTTCCTCGAAGTACATGGCTTTGGCTACACGTAAATAATAAAATGCAGCCACTAACGAGAACACCACGGCGGTTATAGCCAAGGTGATATAACCTTGGTTAATCGCCTGCATGATAACTTCCAGCTTAGGCCAGAATCCAACGAAAGGCGGCACGCCAGCCAAAGACAACAAGGTGAACAGCATCATCATTGCTGCCCATGGACTGCGTTTGGCCAGTCCTTTAAAATCGGTGATGTTTTCTGCTTCAAAGCCTTTTCTGGATAAGAATACTATCATGCCGAATCCTGCCAGGGTCATCAAAGCATAGATCAGAATATAGAACATGGACGCGGCATACCCTGTCGCTGTGCCAGCGATAATCCCTAGCAAAAAGAAGCCGACATGACCAATTGTTGAGTAGGCCAACATCCGTTTAATATTATTTTGAGCGATTGCAACAATATTACCCAAGGCTAAAGACAAAATTGCCAGTACCATTAACATCGGTTGCCATTGATCCGCGACGCCAGCCAAAGCTTCTGTCAAGAGGCGAATAACCATACCAAAGGCGGCGATTTTAGGTGCACTGCCAATAAACAGCGTCACCGGTGTTGGCGAACCGTGATAGACATCGGGTAACCACATATGGAAAGGCACAGCGCCCAGCTTGAAGGCGATACCAGAGACGATAAAAACAACGGCAAAATTAACCATCATGGCATTCGAACCAGTATTGAATAATGACTGGTTCAAGACGTTAATGCTGATACTGCCGGTAGCACCATAAAGTAATGACATACCATAGAGAAGAAATCCTGAAGCTATTGCCCCCATGACGAAATATTTTATCGCCGCTTCAGAAGCTTTTCCATTATCCCTCTCCATCGCCACCATGGCATACAACGGTAAGGATAATAATTCCAGTCCCAGATATACGGTTAATAAACTATGGGCAGAAACCAATACCATCATGCCCAGCACCGAAAACAGTGCCAGCATGTAATACTCGCCCTGCAGAAAGTTTCGCTCGTTGATATAGTCGCGGGCATAGAGCAAAGCAAGCATGGTCGCAATATAAATCGCTATTTTCAAAATACCGGACATGTAGTCAGAAATATACATGTCATTAAACATTGTAGTGGATTCACCAGTCATACCTTGTGCCGTAATAAAAATAGCCACGAATAAAGTAAGCTGGGTGGCCCAATAAGTAATGCGATGTTTTTTATCGGCAAAATATAAATCAATGATCATGACCACACAGGCCATAGCCAAAACAAAAATCTCTGCGGCCAGCGGGAGTAAATCAGGTGCTTCAAACATTAGTGGCATCCCCCTGCAATAACAGATAATTTTGATTGAATATCGCAATCCAGTAAATGATCGACTGATGATTGCATTAAATTAATAAGTGGTTCTGGCCAGAGGCCAAAAAATAACACCACGGCCGCTAACAACACCAAAAAGAGTCCTTCCCTGCCATTAATATCTTCTAATTTGGCGACATTTTCATTGGCAACCTCACCAAACATGACACGTTTATACATCCAAAGAGTGTAAGCCGCACCAATGAATAAAGTGGTCGCTGCGAGTACGGCAAACCAGAAGTTTGCCTTAAAAGAAGCCAATATCACCAGGAACTCTCCCACAAATCCGGACGTACCGGGCAAACCGGCGTTTGCCATGGAAAACAACAAGAAAAAGGCTGCAAATTTCGGCATGGTGTTCGCCACGCCGCCATAGTCATGACTATTTCTTGAATGTAAGCGGTCATATAGAACGCCAACACTGAGGAACATGGCGGCGGAAATAAAACCGTGCGAAATCATCTGATACAAAGCACCTTGTAATGCCATCCTCGCTGAATCAATGGCATTGTTATTCACCAGAGCAAAAATAATGAAAAAGCCCAGGGTGACAAAACCCATATGTGCGATGGATGAATAAGCAATCAGCTTTTTCATATCTGTCTGCGCTAAAGCCACCAGCCCAATATAAATCACCGCGATAAGAGATAACGCAATAATCAGCCAGCTATACTGCTGTGCAGCATCGGGCGTGATGGGTAATGAGAACCGAACAAAACCATAAGTCCCCATTTTAAGCATGATGGCAGCCAGCACCACTGAACCCCCTGTAGGGGCTTCAACGTGCGCATCAGGAAGCCAGGTGTGTACCGGAAACATTGGCACCTTGACCGCAAAGCCAATAAGAAAAGCAAAGAAAATCCAACTCTGGGCTTGCATTGACAAGGGTAAATCATGAAAACCGAGGATAGAAAAAGCACCCTGTTGAATGCCCATATAAATCAAGGCGATAAGCATGAAAATGGAACCCAAAAAGGTATACAGGAAAAATTTGATGGTCGCATAAATCCTGTTGGGTCCACCCCATATACCAATGATAAGGAACATGGGAATAAGCACAGCTTCCCAAAACACATAAAACAAGATGCCATCCATTGCTGAAAAGACGCCATTCATAAAGCCTGTCATCATTAAAAATGCAGCCATATACAAAGATACGCGATCTTTTATGACCTTCCAGCCGGCAATAACGACAATAACATTGATAAAACTGGTTAAAATAATCAGCGGAACTGAAAATCCATCCACACCCAATGAATAGCGAATATTCAAACTCTCTATCCAAGGTAAATTTTCGGTAAATTGCATCGCGGCAGTAGTGCTATCAAAATCCAGATAAAGCGGTATGGATAATGCAAATGTTGCCAACGCTACTAGTAGCGAAAGTATTTTAGATAGCCCCGGATTTCTCTCGCCAGCAAATAGCATCACGGCTATTGCGCCAGCAATTGGGAACCAGATTAATAAACTCAAATACGGCATTTCAAATTTCCGATCAATTTAGTCATTATTAAATTCACTGCTTTTGAAATTATAACTTCGATCAAAATCTCTCAAACAGCAACATGTTTTTATTCTACCAGCCAACAACTTAACCCAAATACAACCAACTGAAAAATCCGAGCAAACCCAGCAACATGGCAAACGCATATTGATTGAGAAAACCCGTCTGTAAACCTCTTAACCAACCGGCCAATCTGCCCACGAAGTTAGCTGAACCATTCACAACGATACCATCTATGACGACTTGATCGCCCCATTTAGACAACGTGCTTCCCAGACGAACACCACCATCTGCAAACACTTTCTGGTTGAACTCATCAAAATAATATTTATTAATCAAAAGGCTATAGATGGCGCTGGTTTTATCGGCTATTTTTGCGGGAATATCGGTATATTTATAATACAGTAACCAGGCCGTCAGTACGCCCGCGAGTACCAGATAGAGCGGTAATGCAGTGAAAGCATGTGCAGCCATGGCCAGCGGTCCGTCAAATTCACTCGATAATTCTGCCAGCACATTGTGGGATTCGTGTACCACAATGGAACCCGTGAAGAAATCACCAAACAACATCGGTTCAATATAATAAGCCCCTGCAATGACCGAAGGAATCGCAAGCAACACCAAAGGCACCCAAACCACTGCGGGTGATTCCTTTAAATGTTGACGGGTATGCTCATCAAATCTTTCTTTACCATGGAATACTAAAAATATAAGTCGAAAAGTGTAGAGTGCCGTGACAAATACACTCGATATTACGGCGAAGTAGGCGTAACCTGAACCCCAAATTTGCGACTCGGCAGCCGCTTCTATAATCATGTCTTTTGAATAAAAACCTGAAAACAATGGTGTGCCAATAAGTGCGAGAGCGCCAATCATCATAGTGATGTAAGTAATGGGCATGTATTTTCTTAGGCCACCCATTTTTCTCATATCCTGCTCATGATGCATACCAATAATCACTGAACCTGCCGCCAGGAACAGCAACGCTTTAAAGAAAGCATGTGTCATCAAATGGAAAACACCCGCGGCATAAGCAGATGCTCCCAATGCCACGACCATATAACCCAATTGAGAGAGTGTCGAATAGGCAATCACCCGTTTAATATCGTTTTGAACAACGCCAAGGAAACCCATAAATAATGCTGTGGTGGCACCAACAATCAACACCATGGATAGCGCTGTTTCAGAAAATTCAAACAATGGTGACATTCTGGCCACCATGAAGACCCCTGCTGTGACCATGGTGGCGGCATGAATCAGCGCAGAAATGGGTGTGGGGCCTTCCATCGAGTCCGGCAACCACACATGTAATGGCACTTGGGCTGATTTTCCCATGGCACCAATAAACAGACCAATGGTGATCATGCTTATCGCCGACCACTGGGTATCACCCCAAACATTCAAGGTGGTATTGGTAGCGGCAAAACTCTCTACGTTAGAAAATACGGTGTTATAGTCCAACGTGCCAAAATAACTCATCACTCCAGCTATACCCAGCAGAAAACCAAAGTCTCCTACGCGATTAACCAAAAATGCTTTCATGTTGGCATAAATAGCGGTAGGTTTTTTGAACCAAAAACCAATCAAAAGGTAAGATACCAGCCCGACTGCTTCCCAACCAAAAAATAATTGCAGGAAATTATTAGCCATAACCAGCATTAACATGGAAAAAGTAAAGAGGGCAATGTAACTAAAAAATCGTTGATACCCTGGATCATCTTTCATATAACCAATGGTATAAATATGTACCATCAGCGAAACAAAAGTCACCACAACCATCATCATCGCAGTCAGGTTGTCCACCAAAAAACCCACTTCAAAGTTTATCTGGCCGATCTGAGCCCAACGATAAATTGTCCCATTGAAAATTTCAACACCATCCATCGTCAGTTGTTTGAATATATAAACAGAAAGTACAAACGAGATCGCAACACCAAGTGTTGTCACCCAGTGAGCACCTTTTCGCCCAATCTGTTTACCAAACAATCCTGCAACGATAGCACCAATTAAAGGTGCGAGGACAATAGCTAATAAGGTATTTTGCATTGCATCAGCCCTTCAGTGAATCCAGTTGTTCAATATCTATGGTGTTCCTATTGCGAAACAACACCACCAATATTGCCAAACCAATAGCGGCTTCGGCGGCAGCTACCGTGAGAATAAAGAAAACGAAAATTTGTCCAGCGCTGTCTCCCAGGTATCGGGAAAACGCAATAAAATTAGTATTAACTGCCAACAACATTAACTCAACACTCATTAATAATGTGATGACGTTTTTTCGATTGATGACAATCCCCGCAATACTGATGGCAAAAAGAATGGCACTAACGGTTAAATAGTCTGATAGTTCTAGCATCAATCTTCCCCCGCCTGTTTATCATCGGACAGTTTATCTTCGGATAATGATCTTTTATTTTCAATTTCTGCATCCATTTTAATAATACGCAAACGATCTGATTTTCGTGTTTTCACCTGTTCAGCCACCCTTTGCACTTTGCGTTTACGACTACCACGATAGGTCAGACTAATGGCAGCAATAATAGCGACCAGTAAAATGACCGCTGCCAATTCAAACGGATAAAAGTACTCGGTATACATGATCATACCCAATTCTTTAATATTGCTGTAATCAGCTGCATGCGGCGGGGGTATCGGAACATTCTGAGCGTTGAAAACACCGCTTTGGATAAGTACATACATGGCGCCAAAAAAAGCCAGAACAGCTAAGATTCCTACGGGTAAATAACGGGTGAACCCCTGTTTTATCGCCGAGTAATCCACGTCTAACATCATCACAACAAACAAGAACAGCACCATCACTGCTCCGACATAAACCAATACCAAAGAAATTGCCAGAAACTCAGCTTCCAGTAAAATCCAGATGGCCGCTGCCGCAAAAAAACAAACCACTAAAGATAAAACAGCTTTTACTGAGTGCCGAAATGAAATAACAGCCAAAGCAGCCAGGATCAAGATTGAAGAAAACACATAAAATATTATCTTTTCAAAGCCCATATTGTTTCTCTTGTTGCCTTTTATGGTTTATTTAAAATGCTATAAACCCATTTATTACTAATTAACGATAAGCAGACTGCGACTTGAGATCGGCTGCAATTTGTTCTTCATATTCATCACCGATGGCTAAAAGTTTTGCTTTGGTCATGATGTTCTCACCACGTTTTTCAAAATGGTAATCAAATATTCGTGTTTCTACAATGGAATCGACCGGGCAGGATTCTTCACAAAATCCACAGAAGATACATTTAAATAAATCAATTTCGTATTGGGTCGTCCGACGAGAACCATCATCGGCTCTCGGCCCGGCCTCAATGGTAATCGCCAAAGCAGGGCAAACGGCCTCACATAACTTACAGGCGATACAACGCTCTTCACCATTCTCATATCGACGCAAAGCATGTAGCCCTCTGAAACGCGGTGACATGGGCGTTCTTTCTTCTGGATACTGTAGCGTCATCTTCTTCATCCACATATGTTTCCAGGTCAAACGTAACCCTTTCAACAATTCAGTGAGAAAGAAGGCATTGACAAAATCTTTAAGAACTCTCATCGTTATTTTCCTTAGTCAGCCCTTAATTAAACCAGGGTGCTAATTGTAATTTTGACGCAAAAGCTACCACCAATAACCAGACAATAGTGACTGGAATAAACACTTTCCAACCTAATCGCATAATCTGATCGTAACGATAGCGTGGAAAAGAAGCGCGGAACCATAAATAGAAAAAGATAAAAATACTGGATTTAATAATTAACCAGGAAACGCCAGGTACCCAGGCAAACCAGCTTTCCAGATAAGGAATTCCCTCAAAAGGCGATAACCAACCACCGAAAAACATTAATGAGGTCAAAACCGCCAGCAAAACCATATTGGCATATTCTGCCAAAAAGAAGATAGCAAAAGTCATTCCGGCGTATTCTACGTGGAAACCTGCAACAATTTCCGATTCCCCCTCTGCGACATCGAAAGGTGCCCGATTGGTTTCCGCCACCGCAGAAATCCAGTACACC
>CAZKUH010000063.1:0-8863 GCA_964555895.1 uncultured Enterobacterales bacterium | reverse complement strand
AATTCTTTTGGTCGATGAAAATTCTGGAAATCGTATTGTTATCTCTGACCCAAATTTAACTATTGGATCTGGGATAGCATTTATGTTTCCAAATGCTATGTCTTTTGATGAAATAAATAATATTTTATATGTAACAGATCGAGGTCTTAAATCTATAATTTCGATTGATACAAATTCAGGAGAAAGGAAAATTATTTCTGATAATTCAAATACAGAAAATGTTAATTTTGTTGATATAAATGGTATTGCTATCGATAGTTTTTATCAAAGAGCATTTGTTATAGATGGTAAAAATATAAAAATAGTTGAATTAAATAGTGGTCAAAAAGCAATTATTTCAGGTGAATGAAATAATTTGATTAAGCTATGACTGGGATAGGCAGGGGAACCACCATTATCGTCAGGATAATAAAACCGATAAACGGGAAACTTTTAGCTACGATAAGCTCAACCATTTAACCCGCGCCCAGATGAGCATGGCTATTTCCCATGCTGATATAGAGGATATGGTCACTTCACTGCCATTATCCAGAGTATCTCTGGATAGCTTTGGCTGAGAATGCTGATAAGGATGCATTGCCACTGACCCACCACACCAAAATATGTGTATCTATGACAACCATCAGGCATTTTTCCAATCATCAACATCGATCGGATCCATTGGATTTTCATATTTAACAACAGTTCCTTTGAGTATCTCCAAAGGACTTTCTAACCGGTTCCTCAGTTTTCTTATCTCAAGTGTTGGTTTACCATGATTCGTTATAATCTTTGACTGACCGCTTTGTTCTACAACCTTTAATACTTCAAGGGCGTGTGCTTTAAACTCAGTTTTTGATAGTTGTTCCATAATTAACGCCTGTTAATGATTCTATACAATTGTTTTTCATCCTCTGAAACCTGCATCTTGAATGATTATGGGTATATACCCATGCTACCTGAAATAGCATGATTTCAGCGTTTCGGTGGGCAGTCAGAGTTCCAGAAAAAAGTATCCGTTAGTCACAGTGAATAGCTGTCCAAAGAATAGGGTCCACTTCTCAATCTCAACTTAAGGGTCCAAAGTTTCTATAAGTTGTTGATTTTATGTTAGTATAATCGTAACTATTCGATTTAACCAACTAAAATATATTTATCACTTATCACTGCTAGCGGACAAAAAAGATGGCATTTAACAATAAGGAGTAACCATCTGAACACTCAAACAAATTTAAACGTGATTGTGACGACATTAAGCTGGCTTCAACAAGGTCATCCAGTTTGGTTAACGACAATCACTCAAACCTGGGGTTCTTCTCCGATGCCTGCGGGTACTCTGATGGCTTTCTGTTCAGATCAAGGAATGGTCGGTTCGCTCTCCGGTGGCTGTATTGAAGAGGATCTACTGGAAAAAATGGAAAATAGTTCTTTGGTGGCTGCTGATGGTAGAAAAACTTTTCCACTGGAGCTGATTTATGGCAACACAGAACAGCAGCAGCAACAATTCTTGTTGCCCTGTGGTGGTCAACTACATTTGTTGATTGAATCTTTGCAACCAACAACTTCAACCATTCACCATTTTTCGGAAATAAAAAAGGCTTTATTAAACAGGCAGCGGGTTGGACGTGAAATTAAACTCAGTAATGGCGATATGAAGTTCAACACATCCATTGTGAAATGTGGTGTAAAGCACCTAGATGGATTGATTGAACACGGCATGGGCTCTCAGTATCAAATGTTGTTAATTGGCGCCAGCGAGGTGGCGCGCGCTGTCGCTGAATTGGCCTTGTCGCTTGATTTTGCAGTTTCAGTTTGGGATCACAGGGAGGAGTTTATCCGCAACTGGCAGGTCACCCATGTGGAAATATTTACAGGCTCTCCAGAAAAGTTGATCCAACAAAAGTTTAACGATGCAAATAATGCCATTATTGCTCTCGCCCATGATCCTAGGGTGGATGATATGGCCTTGGTCGATGCGCTCTCGACGAATGCTTTTTATGTCGGTGCAATAGGTTCAATGCAAACTTGTGTTAAACGAAACCAGAGACTAGAAAAGTATCTGGTTGATCAATCCCAGTTACTCAAACTGCATGCACCTGTCGGGATCAGTATTGGTAGTAAAACACCCAATGAGATAGCTATTTCAATTTTAGCAGAGGTTATCCAGGAACGAAGTCTATTGGAGAAATCCAGGTAGCTCTACCACGTTAAAAATATCAGGGTATTAGGCCGCAGACACATCTGACCTCTACAACGTTTCCCTACTGTTCATTGACATTTTAACACCACAATGCTAGCTTATTCACTCGAACGATCGTTCGTTCGAGTGAATTTTTAATTGCTTCGTTAAATGGTTTGGGAGTTAAGGTATGCAGCCAATAAAGGCATGGGGTCAATATTTTGTTGAGAGCAATAAGCCATTAGAAAAAAAAGCATTCTCTATTACTGCCGTTTCGGCGCATGAAGTCGTTGTCCAAATTGCTGGCTGTGGTCTCTGCCACACTGATTTGGGATTTATGTCAGGGGCCGTTCAAACAAAACAGACGCTGCCACTTATTCTTGGTCATGAAATCAGCGGCACAGTAGTCGCCACTGGCGATAATTTTACTAACCTGTTGAATAAAAGGGTGATTATTCCAGCTGTGCTACCCTGTGGTGAATGCGAATTATGTCAGGCCGGGAGAGATAATATCTGCCAAAATCAGCAAATGCCAGGGAATGATTTTAACGGCGGATTTGCTTCCCATATTACAGTTCCCGCTCAATTTTTATGTGAACTACCTGAAGATCTGGGTCATTTTGAAACTGCCCAGTTATCCGTAGTTGCCGATGCCATCACCACGCCTTACCAGTCCCTCATCCGTAGCGGTCTTAAGAAAGATGAACTGGCTATCGTGATAGGCACGGGTGGCGTGGGTTTGTATATGGTTCAACACGCTAAAAATGCTGGCGCAACTGTTATTGCTGTTGATCTCGACCAGGATAAGCTTGATAACGCCATGAATCAGGGAGCAAAATTCGGCATATGCTCTTTTAGAATGGATGCCAGAGCCATCAAAAAGCGCATCAAAGAATTAGTCAGTGAACACAAACTACCAAAAAATCAGTGGAAAGTTTTTGAAAATAGCGGAAGCGCAGGCGGTCAGGAATTGGCCTTTTCGTTACTCAGTTTCGCAGGAACCATAGGAATTGTAGGATTTACCATGGACAAGGTGAATGTCCGTCTCTCTAACATCATGGCCTATGATGCCGATGTATTTGGAAATTGGGGCTGCCGCCCTGCTTATTACAAACCTGTTGTTGAAGATGTATTAAATAACAAAATAAATCTTCTGGATAACATTGAAATTTTTCCGCTTTCAGAAATAAATAAAGTACTGGAACTCGCCAAAGAGCACAAATTAACCAAGCGAGCGATTCTGGCGCCCAATCTATACCCGTGATACCTAGTAAGACAGGATTTAAGCACTAAAAATTTCAACCAACAAGCATTAATAACCGAGCATAAGAGATGCAAAAATGAAAAATCATCACATTGTAGATAATGTAAATTATACCGATATCATCGTTGAGAAACGACCACTGCTCGACGCCAAAGAAGAAGTGATCGAGGGGTTGTTCAATAGCTGGATATTCATTAATAATCCTACTCAGTATAACTCTTATACCACCCAGGCAGTAAAAGAAATCATCCTCGCTTTTCGTGAGGCTTCCTGTGACCGAAGCGTGGTCTCGGTGATATTTACCGCAGTGGGCGATAAGGCATTTTGTACAGGTGGTAATACCAAAGAATACGCTGAATATTATGCGGGTAATCCCCAGGAATATAAGCAATATATGCGCTTATTTAATGACATGGTTACTGGTATTTTGACATGCGACAAACCAGTGATTAACCGAGTAAATGGTATGCGTATCGGTGGAGGACAGGAAATAGGGATGGCTTGCGATTACTCCATTGCTGCCGATACCGCACGATTTGGTCAAGCGGGACCCAAACATGGCTCAGCACCAGATGGTGGTTCTACTGATTTTCTTCATCTGTACGTTGGCATTACTAAAGCCATAGAATCTTGCACCCTTTGTGACCATTGGTCTGCCCATACAGCCAGCTACTTTGGATTGATCAATAAAGTGGTTCCGGTGATGAAGGATCAACAAAATAACTATATCCCCAATCCATTTGTTTCATTTGAATCAACGGATGCGTGGGGAAATCCATCATTCGGTGCCTTTAAAACCGGGGCCGATAAAGATCAGGCCAAAAAAATTGCAGCCGAATGTCGTACCGATTTGACCTTGTTGGATCAACAAACCAATCAATTTGCCTATCGCTTGGCCATGACCATGCCCGATTGCCTAAATAAAACACTGGAATCGCTGCGCAAGAAAAAACTGGCGCACTGGCAACAAAATTGCGAAACCAATCGCTCATGGTTGGCACTTAATATGATGACTGAAGCCAAAGCTGGCTTCAAAGCCTTTAACGATGGCCCCAAGCACAATCGTGAAGTTGATTTTATCAACCTGCGCCGGGCATTGGCTGACGCTCGTCCTTGGGATGATTCTTTATTTGAAGAAATTAAACCTCGCTAGAATGATAGGAGTAATGTAATGACCAATTCAAACAAAAAATTTGAAACCATTTTAGTGGATGAGTCCTATCAAGGCCAAGTCGCTACAATTAGCCTCAATTCACCACCGGCCAATATTTTAAGCGCGATCATGATGCAGGAAATTGATCAATTTTTTGCAGCAGACCGGTCGAATCAAAGTCGAAAACTGATCATTTTAAAAGGCAGCGGTGACAACTTTTGTTTCGGCGCTTCTGTGGAAGAACATACGGCGGATCAGGTAAGCGATATGTTACCCGGGTTTCATCGTATGATCGGTAATATTATTTCCCATCCCGTTGCTACCTTGGCACAAGTGAGTGGTTTTTGTCTGGGTGGGGGATTTGAACTGGCACTGGCCTGTAGTTTTATCTTCGCCAATGAAAGTTCTAAATTTGCAGTGCCAGAAATTCAACTTGGAGTATTTCCGCCGGTTGCCGCTGCACTATTACCCATCCTTGGAGGCGGCAGTATAACCAACGAAATGCTGCTGACTGGCCAAAAATTTGACGCAAATTCTCTAAAAACATTAGGCATTGTGACCGATGTCTCTGTGCCAGCTGAGTTACAGCAAAATATCAACACCTACATCGAAAAACGCTTAATCCCAAATAGTGCTTCGAGTTTACGATTCGCCCACCAGGCAGCCAGGTTAACATTGCTCAACCATTACAACAAAGTCATGCCAGTTTTAGAAAAACTTTATCTCAAAGAACTGATGAACACCCATGATGCCGTTGAGGGAATCAATGCTTTTATAGAAAGAAGAAAACCAAAATGGAGGAATAACTAATATGGGTGCCGTAATATCAACCCGGTCCAATCAACCAGCTGCTGAAAACAAAGGGCTTGATGAAATCCTGGAGAAATCAGCCAAACTAATGGCGACGAAGGGTTATAGCGGCACTTCCATGCGCGATTTAGCACAAACCACCGGACGAAGTTTATCTGGACTTTACCACTATTTTAGCAACAAAGAAGCACTACTTTATTTGATAAATTTTCGTGGATTTAGTGCGTTGGTCAAAATTTCTCAAAAACTAATAAAAGAAGAAAATGACCCCCGAATACGACTCAAACAATTGATTTGGAGTCACGTTTATTTTTTCAGCCTTCATCAAAGTGAAATGCGGGTCATGATGTTCGGTACACAGGAAATAGATAAACAACGACGTGCAGAAATCAGTCAATTAAAGCATCGCTATTCGGATGATTTTAAAACCACTATATCGGCCTACATTTTTAACCAAACGGGAGAGGTGCTGGATAAAAAACATCTTGACCGAAAAAGTTATTTATTATTTGGCATGATGAACTGGGTTTATGGTTGGTTTTCAACCGATGAACACGGAACCGTCGAAGCGCTGGCAGAAGATATTTATACCACATTTACTTTAGGTTGTGCCCCTAAAACAAACTGTTGAAAAGAGAAGAGAGAAAAACAGGATGAGTGAACAAGCAAAAATAAATATAGCCGATATTATCAAACGATGTGAACAACTTCACGCTGATCTGGATTTAAACTATGTCAAGCAATGGAAGCTCGATAATGACGCAAAAGCGATTGGTTTTTTACCGGTTTATGTGCCACGAGAGTTTATTCACGCCGCAGGTATGCTGCCCGTTGGCATCATGGGTGGTGGCGATAATTTAGAAATTATTCGAGGCGATGCCTATTTTCAATCATACATTTGCCATATTCCACGATCAGTTATTGAATTAGGCGTTTCAGGAAAACTCGATTGTCTTGATGGTATTTTATTTCCGGCCATTTGTGACGTTATCAGAAACTTGTCAGGCATGTGGAAAATGCTTTTCAAAGAAAAGTATGTTAAATACCTGGATTTTCCTCAAAACTTCTCAGAAGCTGGACGCACTTATTACCGTGAAGAAATGGCACAAATGCTTAAAGATTTTGAAAAAATATCCGGGGAGAAAATTACCAATGAAGCGCTCAATAAATCTATCAGTTTATACAATGAGAATCGCAAAACCGTTCAACAACTCTATGATTTGAGATCTAAATTACCGCATGTTGTTTTAACTTATGAGTTATATTTATTAATGCGTGCATCAAACATTCTTGAAGTCACAGAACACACGAAAATGTTAAAACAATATATGCAAGATATCATTCATATACAAAGACCCTTTCGTGATAATGTACGCGTTGTGGTTACTGGATCTTTTTGCGAACAACCGCCACTTTCTTTGGTGCGTGCTCTGGAAAATAGCGGCTGTTTTATTGTTGACGATGACTGGGTTTTGGCGAACCGTTATCAACTCAATGCAACCCCGCAATCAGACGATGCTCTAGGGGCAATTATTGAAAGCTATTTATCTGATACAGTAGCAACCGCATCCCGCTATGAAGAAGGAGACAATAAAGGTGAGTTTCTTGTTGAGCAAGTAAAGCATCGAAATGCAGAAGGTGTTATTTTTGCCGCTGCAAGTTTCTGTGATCCCGCCTTGCTCGACAGACCAATGGCACATCATGTTTTAACCGCCAAAAATATTCCTTTCACATCATTTAAATTTTCTGAAAATACAGGGCAAATTCAAGTCATCAAGGAGCAAACAGGCACCTTCGCTGATTCCATCAAATTATGGGGAGCCGCCTAATGAATCCATCAAATACTACGACCAAGCCAGTCACCCAAAAACCCAGCATTCAAAAAGAGGAGTCGATGATCATTCAAAAGAAAATGATCGGCGACCATTATGAACAATTAGCACATTCAAAAGAAAATGGTAAAAAAGTTGTCTACACTTTCGTTCCTGGAAACCTGAATGAATTAATCCATTCTTTCGGATTGCTACCAGTACACCCAGAGATCAACGCATTGCAATCTGGTATGCGCAAAAAAAGTGGCGACTATATTCAAGAAGCCGAAAAGAGTGGCCACTCAGAAGACGTTTGTACTTATGTAAAGTGTGATATTGGCATGATGAAAAAAGGTAATATCGGTCCCACAGGAGAAAAAATTCCTGAACCTGATTTGTTGTTGTTGAGTTACACCGGATGCTTTACCTTTATGAAATGGTTTGAGCTGCTCAAGCAGGAATATAACTGCCCGGTCGTCATGCTCCAGGTTCCCTATCAAGGAGATGGAGAAATCACTATTGCGATGCGCAGCTACATCGTCCAACAAATACACGAAAAATTAATTCCTGCTTTAGAAAAAGTGTCCGGCAAAAAATTTGATCAAAATAAATTAAAAGAATTACTTGCATCATCGGCACGTGCTGAAGATGACTTGGTTGAAGTATGGGAAAGCGCTAAAAATAAACCCTCACCAATTGATGCTTATTTCGGCGGAGTCTATTACATCGGCCCCATATTTACAGCATTCAGAGGCTTACCTGAATGCGAAGATTACTATCGCTCACTTAAATCTGAAGTTGATTTCAGAATCACCCACAAAATGGGGCCAACGACTCCAGAGGGTGAGTTAAAAGAACAAAAATACAGAATAGTTGTGGAAGGCCCACCCAACTGGACCAGCTTTAGAGATTTCTGGAAAATTTTCTATGATGAAGGTGTGGTGATGGTGGCTTCTACTTATTCCAAAGTCGGTGGTTTGTATGACAGAGGTTTCCGCCACGACCCCAGCAAACCGATAGAAACCATGGCTGAATATTGTCTTGGTTGTTACACCAATAAAAATCTACCTTCACGAGTCGAATTAATCGAGCAATATATTGATGAATATGAAGCTGATGGTTTTTTGATTAATTCGATTAAAAGTTGCAACTCATTTTCTGCAGGACAATTGATGATGCTTCGTGAATTGGAGAAAAAAACGGGTAAAGCCGGAGCCTTTATTGAATCGGATCTGGTTGATCCTCGCTATTTCAGTGCGGCCAATATTAAAAATCGTCTGGAGTCCTACTTCCAGATGATCGAAGCCAAACGCACAGCGGTTTAAGGAGATTATTATGGATTGTTGTTACATTGGTATTGATTTAGGTTCTACCACAACAAAAGCTGTTTTTCTCGATGAAAATGAAAATATTTTAGGCCGGGGTATCACTAACTCACGCAGTAATTATGAACTCGCTTGCCAGGTGGCAAGAGAAGAAGCTGAAATCAATACGCGATTTAGTTTGTTAGGTAAAAAACTGGAAGCTGATCCAACAATTGGAACACACGCCAAGCTTCTGATGGCGTTGATGTCATCCCAATATGCCTTGGCTCAGCATCTTAAACAACTAACCAGTTTGCAAACTATTTGTATTGGTATTGTCAAATTCTGGAATCATGACCAACA
>CAZKUH010000062.1:0-8865 GCA_964555895.1 uncultured Enterobacterales bacterium | reverse complement strand
CCATCCATTTAAAATTGGACTGTCGGTCGAAAAAGAGGCAAGTGCTCACGAAACGCTACAGCTTCGCGCTTTTTATCGGCAGTTCCCGACGGGGGAAGCGCCCGACGAATACTACGAATATCTGGCAGGCAAACGGGGGAAGTTCCCCGCCAATGAACTATACCATCTCCCCAAATTCACTCAGCAAGCTTCGGCAGCAAAGAAAGAAGCCAGGCAGCTAACTCTTGGTGAAGACAATGCTGAAATTGAGCGCTCTATCGAGAAAGCTCTTGGGAAGAACCCTGACAACTGGGTTTTGATTGGTGGGCCGCCCTGCCAGGCATATTCACTCGTTGGAAGAGCAAGGAATAAAGGTGAGCCAACCTACAGAGCAGAAAATGATCCCAAGCATTTCCTGTACAAAGAATATCTGCATATTCTGAAAAAATTCAGACCAACTGTTTTTGTAATGGAGAACGTAAAAGGAATTCTTTCATCAAGGATTGAAGGCGATCTGATATTTCACAAGATCATTAAAGACATCAAAAAGGCTGGGTACAAAGTATATTCACTGGTCAAGACTCGAGAATCTCCGAAGAGCTATGATCCCCATGATTTTGTGATTCGTTCCGAGAAATATGGTATTCCCCAAGCGCGGCACCGTGTAATCGTGCTGGGTGTCAGAGATGACCTGAAACAGGAGCCTGGTCTGTTGTGCCAGAGCGGGCATGTCAGCGTCGCACAGGTCATTAACAATTTACCCGCACTCCGAAGTGGGCTGTCAAAGCACCGGGTGGATGATTCCAGTGAATGCTGGGCTTCTGTTGTCTCAAGAGAAGCCGGGCGTATTCTGGGTGAAGTTGGGGATCATAGAATTCTTGGTGAGATGAGAGGGGCAATAGAAAGGCTTTTATCTGTTTCACTTGATCGGGGGAGAAACCGGTTGGTGCAAACAGACAATATATATACGAATATGCCGGATGAAATCGCTAACTGGTATCGGGATGAAAATCTAGGAGGGGTAATCAATCATGATACCCGTGGGCATATGGATAGTGATCTGGCTCGTTATCTGTTCTGTGCCTGTTATGCAAAGGTCAATGCAAATAAAGAATATCGGAACTCTCCAACATTGAATGACTTTCCGGAAGGCCTTCTACCGAATCACAAGAATGCACGGTCAGGAAAATTTGTAGACAGGTTTAAGGTTCAGGAAAAGGAGCATCCAGCCTCAACAATTACCAGCCATATTTCCAAAGATGGGCATTACTTTATTCATTATGATCCTTCTCAATGCAGGAGCCTGACAGTTCGTGAGGCAGCCAGAATTCAGACATTCCCGGACAACTACTTTTTTGAAGGAAACAGAACTCAGCAGTATGTTCAGGTAGGTAACGCCGTACCTCCATTTCTGGCAAAGCAGATAGCTGAAGTCGTTTATGGAATTCTTAAAACCAGAAAGTAATTTCAATCTCTGGGGAATCCCTCTTGAATCGCTTTTTCCAAGACTCTCACAAGAATAACACTTTGTTTCTCAGATGGGTATTTCTTAGGGATTTGTTTGGCTACATTGACGATATCCTGCTCTTTTAAACTGAGTGCTTTTGAAACCTGGTTCCATGACCATAGCCTTGCCCAGAACTGAGCCCCTAACTCAAACACCTTCTTTTGAGCCTCAATACCATTATCAATCTTCTGGATTTCCTCGGCAGATTTCTGTTTTTCCCTAGTCTGATACGAACCAACAAGAAAATCAGAATCCAAACTATCAAGCTGAACAGACATATGGTTCTGAACATTCCGCCAGCACTGATCCTTTTTACACCACTCGGAGATATTAGTGATGCCCTCAGGAGTATCCTGAATAATCTGGTTCACCTCTTCAGCAATATTCAGCAAAAGTTTAAGAAGTGATTCCGATAAACATTGCCTTAGCCAAACTTTTTCATGATCAAACTGCCGTCCGCTCCTTCCAACCAGTTCACTGAAGATGGCAATTGTATAGGTTACAATATTTGCCTTGTAACTTTCATACCAAGGCTGTTTCATAATTTGGCGATCAAGAAATCGAAACAATATTGCTTTGGAAATAATTTCCTTGAAATACAGTTCATTAAACCGCTTCTCATTCTTTTCCCACTCTTTAGAAGCTTCGGCTGCGAATCTGGCAAAGTTCTTCTGTGCACCCAAACTGACAACATTAGGCAGCCTTTCCCATGAGTGATGATATTTAGCTAAGTCAGTCTTGGTAACCATCTGATTTCTGGGGTGCTGGGCCAGAAACTTTCTTTTCTCGGCTGGCGTGAGGTTTGCCTGGGCATTTGCATACTGCCCCCTTGCACGCTCATAGAACCACCGTGTTTCCCTTAATCCACCTTCAACAGACGGAGCCCATATGCGGCGCGAAAACTCTTCTATCCTCAAATGGAAAGGATGGTTGGAAAAGAAATCAGCGGCATTTACCTTATTTTGTGTATTTGCATATTCAGAAATTTTTGGAACTACTTCTTCTACTTTTTCAGGAGGAACCACCGTCAGCTTTACCTGCACATATACATTATCCAAATCAGCTCTGGATTTTCTAAGTGCGGTGTACAGGGATGCGGTTGTCTGGCCTCCATTCACCACTTGCAGGTTTTTTAATGATTTTATTCGTGTATTGCCTTCTTCGGTAAAAGAAACAACTTCTTCAGCTGTGGCCGTAATCCCGTTGTTATAGGCAAAAAACATATGTGGTTCGTTGAGGATGGTATTTCTCATGCCTTTGTTTACTTTCCCTCTGAATTGAAGAAAGGTGCGAACATTTTGCTCCAAGAGACGTTCACCGTATTTTTCATAGAGGGTAGCCATTTGTTGGCCGGGGATGGCGAGAAGGAAAGACTGATAAGTGTCTGCTCCAGTATAAGCCGGAAGGCATGGAATACTTGCGCCAAATTCTTCTTCAAAGTTGATAACAATAACTTCCTTACCTGTTGCAGAAGTCTGGATTCTGAATAACCGTTCGATGTCCCATATTTCCTGAACACACTTGAAACCGCCAATTTTATTCTCTTCAAGTGATTGGAACTGCTTGCTTATCAATGCATTGCTCAGGATAATAATCCGTAGTCTGGTGATATCGTCCTGGAGGTCATAAATTTCTTTGGCGAGGCTCCATGCCGGATCACTTTCTTCCAATCCTGTATAAAACTGACGGTCAAGTGCTTTTTCAAAAAAACTGGATGCTCTGTTAAATATTTTCTTGGCATCTGTTCGCGTAAGTGTTTCGAGACTATCCCGGAAATCAGAAACAATCAGTGTCAAAGAGCCACTTTCTTCAAGGTATTCCCAAGCATCTACCTTTATACTTGCGCGATCTTTTTTGTAACTGATTAAATCATAATTCTCCAAAACAGCCTGATCACAAAGAAACTCACATGTTTGTTCAACAAAGACAGGCTCGTTAAACTGGCTTCCTGCTTCTGCCTCGGCATATATGTTTTGCATAAAGTCCTGGAAAAACTCTTCGTGTGTCATGATATATCCATCCACTCGGGTGTTGCTGAAAACTCCTCACATTCCAGCAACCCAATATCGTAGCCTAACCTGATAATCCCGGGAGACAGCTCATCAGGACAAATTCTGGGAAATCCCGGCCTGACAGAGAACATCTTTTCATTGACCAAAATGTAATTGAACTGGCTGTACCCATCTGAATCAATATAGCCGGTTTGGTAAAGCAGATTGTTGAACCTCTCGATTGCTGAAGGATCACCGGATTCAAGCTCCCCACGAATCTGATTAATCAGCAAAGGTAAATTTATCACCATATCTGTTTCAGTATCGGCCTTTCCCAAGGTGACAACATACAGGTACATTTCAGGAAGCTGGGAACATAATTGATCCGCAGATGAGATGTGTACATGTGGCGCAGTTGCACCCAGCTGGCACTTCACTTCAACGGCACAGTTTTCAATATTAAAGTCCTGTGGGAGGTCTTCCGGCCCCTGCCAGAATTGGACTGCCTGATCCATCCCGAAATGATCGGACAGGTGTCGCGAAATAAACAGGAGCTCGCCAATCAGTCCTTTTATCGTATTTTCAGGAAGTAGGTCTGGCCGCGCATTTTTCAGGAACTCCTGCCATCTGCTTAAACGTCTTAGAATTACCTTTGTTACTTTTAAATCTTTTTCGAATTCTCTGGTTGCAGTAATGATGTCAGTACACAATGACAAAAATATTTCCCAGTCTTTTTTGTCTTTAAGAATTAGCAGAAGCATGCATTTTTTGGTCTGGTGTTTCTCAGGAGTAAACAGCCTGACTTCAATACCGTTCAATATTGGCAGTTTCTTTGGGAGGCCTTCTCTATCAGTAAATTCATAGATAAAAAGAAAATGCCCGTATGAATCACGTCCCCAGAACAATTCAAGAGGGTGAGTGTAATCGGCCCTTCTTGATAAAACATCTTGGGCAGGGGTTTTAATTTCTGTCCATGGATTATTCATCTGCTTTCTCTTCATCCAACAAATCAGCGTAGTTACTGTTCCACCATACTGTATTTACCATATATTCAACAAGTTTTTTTGGTCGCCGGGATCCAGCCTCTCCCGGAAAACTAATTCCATATGCAACAATTCCATCCGGAAACAACGAGCCTCCAGCAGATTCATCCTGATTGGTCTTTTTATGGCAATCCAAGACATGAAGCATCAAGAGTGGATTTGTGCGCTTCGCCCGATATATAGCATCTGGGAAGTCTTTGTCAGGGTTATCAATTCTATAAGTTGCTTCGGCGGTTTCGATGTCAGACTGAGTAAGAGCCGCTTTTTCATGCCTCCCTCTCGAAGCAAGCCTGCGTTTATTTAGTTCGATGCCATTTCCAGGATAATTTACAACAGTACGACGTTGGCAAACTATGTTGTGGCTCCCGATTTCACGTTGAATATTTTCTTCGGTCTTTTTAGCAAGACTGATCAAGATCACATCCCAAATATCAGTACCCTGTTCAGCAAGCCATGAAATATAATCAACTATCGGTTTTGGTTCAGTTAACTGGGAGGCCGGGTGGTTTATAAATGATTCAACAAATTGAATAATAATTGAATGGTGTGAGCTTTTATACAGAACTCCTGGCTGATCCTTTTGGTCACTCACAGCATCTGTTATATTCTTCAAAAGAAATTCAAGCGCATTGTGGTTGTGTTCAACAACATCCGACGTTTTTAACAGAACAGAGGTTTCGACCAACCTGCCTTCAAGGCTTATCTGACGTGGTACTGATCGTGCAGATCGCATCTTGTTTCGAGCCGTAACTATAAGCGTTTCAGGATGACTCCTTACACATAAGCCAAAATCTCTTGGAGTCATCTTTGCTTTTTCCATACGTTTGAACTCATCACGTAACTCTTCGATGACCTTGGAAATATGTCCGTACCATGAACTGGCCTCTTCAGTCATATAAATTCTACACAAATCTTCAAAATCAGTTCGATAACCAAACCAGCGGCCCATCTGCATTAAGGTGTCATACATGATTGAGTTTCTGAGAAAATAGCTGACAGTCAACCCTTCAAGGGTAAGACCTCGTGACAGACTTAATCCGCCTACAGCAATGACACTTCGACCATTGGGGTAATCTCTCTTATTATAATCCAAGTTCTCTGAAGTTTTAGAGCCATTGATTTCTATGACTCGCACTGGAGAAACAGCATCCTTCAGCTCCTTTTGAATATCACTCCACGAAAATTCTGTATTGTTAAACTCTTCATTCCATGACTGTTTTAATGCAGCCATATCCGAGCATTGAAGAGCATCTTCTGTCGAAAGAGCATAATGACTAATTATCGCATCCCTTGTCTCGGTCAAATAATCATGAATTAGTAATTTTATTGCCGTTTGGATGCCGGTAAAACGACTGATATTGACCAGCATTGAATGATGGGCATTCCTTTGCCCCCTCAAATTGCGTGCAGCCCTTGCTAAAAGAAATATCCTGACTGCCTTATAAAGGCTGGCAGGTAAAATATCAGGAATATCATTTATTTTGTGTTTAATAGGCAGGATATCTTCATTATCATTTATTTCTCTGACAATATCCAAATCGCCATCTTCTTCAAATATTCGTTTGGCTCCCGTATAATTTGAAGGAGCATCCAGGCTGATGATAAAATCACGAGGGAAGAGATCATCATTGAGCATCTCATCTTCACTCTCTGGATCAATAAATATATTTGCAAAAGGTGTGGCTGTGTATCCCAAGTAGGAATTTTGCTCAAACAAGGCCAGTAGTTCACGAATTTTTCTGTTTGTGGCGGTTGGGGCATCATCACCTTTGCTTGTGTCAACAGACGCATGGTCTGCCTCATCATCAATCAATAGCATTGGAACATTGTTCAATTCTAAATTATTGCCTTTCAGCCACTCAATCAGATTTCTTAGAATTGAAACATTCTTTTTTAGCACAAGAACAACAGGCTCATGGAAGTCTCCAATCCTTGCGCGCAGCTGGCTGGCAAATTGTTTGTTGAAATCATGCATGTTGGTCGTAAGGGAAAAGGGGGTTCGTGAATAGTCAAATTGACCTACACCAATAATCTTTTCTGCCGGTGTTATGTTTTCCAACTGTCTGGAGCTATCAAATCCGATAAATCCCTCATCAATTCGATCCTGTGTCTGATTCCGGAGGGCATCTAAAAGCCCTGCAAGTACGATTATTACCTTGTAACCAGCATCCGCCGCCTTACATATGACTCCAGAATAATTGGCTGTTTTTCCAGATTGGACATGTCCCACAACAAGGCCTTTTCTTTTCCATGAACCTTCTTTCGAAGGGTTCTCCAAATGATCAATAATTTTATCAGTAACGATATCAAGTCCTGATATAACTGGATCTGCAAATTTCTTTTCACGCAATTGCATTTTATACCGTTTCCAATAATACCAATCAATATCACCACGGTTTTCATCCAACCATGGCGTATGATCTTTAGCCTTGAGCAGGCTTCCAAGTCCCATGCTGATATCAAACCTTGCTTCTAATCGTTTTGCAATCATCTGAATTTCTTCATCAGTAATGGTTCGACTAAATTGAGGCAAATTAGCAATCATTATGATTCTACTAATGATGGTCTCTCTGTCTGTAGGCTTGTCAGGAAGAGTGGCAGCAACAGCAATCTCAATTCGTTCGACAAAATCACCCATATTCATATCCTTTCTGCTGTAAAATATTCTTAACATCTTCAGAATATGCGGCAAATGGATCCATTGAGAGTAATCGTTCAGCGACCTCATTCTGGGGAACATTACTTGATAGCATCATTGCAATAAAATTATCTAATAATTCTGAAAACTGTTTTTCATCAAATGCAGGCTTTGCTAATGCTTCCGGCTGCTTTGCAACATCGCTGTAAAATAGTTCAGTAGGAAAAGAGCTTTCCAATAACATTAGCAGGTCATTCAATGCATGCTGCTGATCTGGATGAAGCTGTTCTTCAAATTGTGAAATCATTGGGTGATCTTTATTAATCCCGTATGTAATCTTCCCACCAGCAGCGACCCTGTTCCATGCCGGTACGGTTACCGATGAACTTAAGCGCCGCCCCCTCTGTTTATAAACCTGTTTTCCTGAGTCTTGAATGCTGTAAATGATCTGCTTGAGTTGATTCCTGATAATCTCTGGTGGCGATGCATTTGCTTTTTTTACATCAATTCTCCATAAATGGTCCAAGGTATTCGGAATATCAATTTGAACGCGAAGCAGCTTAGTTAATTCTTCCCTCGGGATAAGGCGAAACCAAGTGCTCTTGATAATCAGCCGTCGATTCCTGTATACATAAAATCCCTGATTTTGAAGGTAGCCAGACTCGCCCGCATATTTTTCATACTCATCTCTGGGGACTTTATTGTAATGTGGCAACACATATGGTTGTACTGAAATGGTCTCATGTTCCAAGTATATTTTCTGTTCAGGCAGTTCTCTTGTAGCAGGGTTTAACGGGTTAAATGGATTGAATGCTTCAAGCATATCTCCATTCAAAAATATATTCAGTTTCTTCCGCCCTTTTGGCGGAGAAAGGAACCTGTGAAAAGTTAGCTCAAGGTGTTTTCTTGTTGCAGCAATCAAGCTCCCAAGCTTTTTTTCACGGACAGAGAGATGATCAAAATTGTCCAGCCGATCCAGTTTTCGCCATAATACGAGTGTTCCTTGTTTATTGATGCTCTTGGCGAGTTCGATACTGTCTATCTCATAATCTTCAAGTAAACTCAGTGTCCACAATCTGTTTTTTGATTTTGAAATCAAATCCAGATCCCACTCTCGACCCTCTATCGTCCCCTTGGTTTTACTAATTACAGTCAATTTTTTACACTGGGAAAAGGAAGCCGTTTTCAGGCCTAAACCATATCGTCCCAAATCTTCCTTGCTGCGTTCTCCCTGTGGGTTTTTACTTCCGAGTCGCATGGCATTCGTGACCTCATCGGTATCCATTCCATGTCCATCGTCAACAACAGCCAGCCAAGGTTTGCCATCATTCCATGAGAATCTGATATGAATATTTGTGGCTTTAGCGGTGATGCTGTTGTCTATCAAGTCGGCTATGGCAGTCTCCATCGAATAGCCGATATCTCTCATGGATTCAATCAGAGAAGCAGGATCAGGTTTATGGTCATCGATATATTTCATGGGCTTATGGAAATTTATTTCTTTTTTTGCACATTAAAAATTTCCCCGTGGCTGCCAGAATAGGCCTCTAATTTGTCGTTGTCACATATTCCCCAAACTTTATGTGTTTAACTAAGTTCTGCCCGAACCCACAAGTGCTTAACTCTGGCGCGATTTATGCGATAGAAATACTTAACGCCATTCCGCAAAGGAGGCCCGCCATGAATACCCAGCGCGCTCAACAAATT
>CAZKUH010000061.1:0-8936 GCA_964555895.1 uncultured Enterobacterales bacterium | reverse complement strand
GTGTCTGATTGGAACCAGTACTGCTACCACCTCCACAAGAGGCTAGTAAGATAGAACATAAACTCAGAATTATCCGTATTTTTGTTTTCATGCTATTTTCCTTTAATTCAAATAATTAATTTTTATTAAAAATTTTCTAAGAGTGAGCCCGCCACCCAATTGTTTATCGTAGGAGATTCACGCCTGCTGCCTCCTGACACACTACTATTTTCCCCACTTGAAATATTTATTTGACCGCCAGAGACACTGCTGTTTTTTCCACTGGCTATATTACCTATACCACCCGAAATACTGCTTCCTAGCCCCGATGTAACGCCACCACCACCACCAGATATGCTACTTGCAAAACCACTCGCCGTATTGGCAAAACCTCCCGATATGGAGCTATGTACGCCAACGGTCTGTCCCGATTGTCCGCCCGAAATAGTGCTCGCGGAACCACTACTTATATTTAATTGTCCACCTAGAACTACACTTCTATCACCACTAGCAATATTTTGAAGACCTCCTAGTACACTGGAATATTTTCTATTGATGGTATTATCTTCACCGGTAATTATCCCGCCATATTGACTATAGTTATTGCCTCTTCCTAACACTAAATTATGCGATCCAGATTTATGGATATCTGACCAAATCTCATTATTCGCTTCACAATCTATTTGATTATCAAATAAACCAAGTGAACAAGTTTCCGGCGTGTTAGGTAATGTCCCGAGATAACCTATAATTAGATTTCCTAGTGCATTAGTTGTTTGTTCGTTTCCAGTACCATTATTTAGGTATAAATTCACGGCACTAAATATGGCGGCGGTATTTCCTTGGTTGTCGGTAGTTACGCTTAGTACACCGGACAACCCGCTAACGGAATCCGCTTGCAGTGTTTGTAGATCAGCAGTTAAGTTGGTATTGGATACTTCAAGGCTATCAACTCTGGTTTTCAGCGCCGCATTAGCAGCTTCTAAACTATCCGCCCTTGCCACTAGCGCATTAACTTGTGACAAAAGCGAATCGAGTTGTGCCTGATTGTCATTGACGGCATTAGCAGTTTCAGAGAAATTCGCATTCACATCAGCCGCAACCGCTCTAGTCCCACTGGTAAATTGATTCGGTATGGTCAATTCAGATGCCACACCAACATTCGAATACAGCAATGTAAAAATGCATGCAGTTATAGCTCGGATAAATAATTTCATGTTTATCTCCTTAGATTAGTTTTTTTATAATGCGCTTGGGCTACTTAACGCCCGACGCCACTAGCATTTCACAAGGTCCACAAAACTGTCCGTCTATCTCGAATTTCTTTAGTTCCTGTTCAATTTCTTCCCAAGCATCGTCTTGTTCCGCTGGGTTTAACCCGGATAACATTTGATGTAGTGCGCCAAAAGATTCCTGTTCAAACTGCAAACAGTCTAATGCTGATGGCAACCTGACCGGTGCATTGATGGTGCTCACTTGAACATCTTTAAAGCCAGCATTTTCGAGCGTCTTTTTAAGCACCTCGACTTTACCTAAGCTAAACGGTCCTGGTTGTCCGGGTAAAGGTGCGGGTAATTGCGCGCGTCGTCTGATAATGGACACGGGAACCGAGAAAAAGCCGTTATTTTCTGGCGTAGAATAGGTCATTACCGCGACTTTACCGCCCTCTTTAAGACTATTGCGCATACCGCGTAAGGCTTTTTGTTGATCGGGAAAGTAAATCATTCCTACTCGCGAAATAACCGCATCGAACTCGCTACCTTCCAGTTCATCGAGCTTTTCACCGTCCATTACTTTGGTTGAAAAATTATTTAAGCCCGCCTGATTAGCGGAAGCGTGTGCAAATTCTAAAATCTTAGGCGATAAATCTGTGGCTAACACCTGACCACTAGAACCGACTCGTTTAGCTGCTACAACTGATTGTTCTCCTGCTCCAGCGGCAACGTCGAGTACTTTGGAACCCAGGCGGATACCTGCCATGTCTAACATTTGTTCCGTTGCAGGGCCTAACCAACGATTAAGCAAAGGTCCCCAACGATGCCATGCTTCAGCGGCATCGTTCCATTGGGTCTCTGTAGTTTTTTTATATTGGATAGGATCAAATACCTTGCTCATAATGTTCTCCAGTGATTTATTTTGAATGACAGAACCAGTGTAAACTGTTATTTTTTGAAGGCCATTAGCAAAAAAGTGAAACTTTATGTGCAAATTTGCACATGTTATTAAAATAGTTTTCAAAAGTATCTCTAGAATAAATGGCAAGCCTGGCAGAAACTTGTAGATTATGTGTGGATTTTGTAATGAAACGGAACTGCTCGGATCGGTCTTATCGCCTGACGAGACAACGGAGCACTCCATAACAGGCGCTACAGCAGGGAGAAAAAGAATTCAGGGATTCTTCAGAGAGTAGTGACCGGCACAGTCAGAACTTAGTTTACAAATAATGAATCAAAGTTAACAAATCTTTAATTGAAAATGAGCATGTTCAGAATTTTATTAAGGTTTAATTTTTATTTCTTCTGTTTTTGTTGTATTTCCCAAAGTTCAGCGTAGAGTCCTTTCTTTTTTAACAACTCATCATGCATACCCTGTTCGACAAGTTGTCCTTGTTCAAGGACTAAAATTTTGTCTGCATTTACGATGGTTGATAATCTATGTGCTATCGCAATACTGGTGTGACCGACAGAAATTTCGTCTAAAGCAGATAAAATAGCTTTTTCAGATTTACTATCTAAAGAAGAGGTGGCTTCATCAAAAATTAATATGTGCGGTTTTTTTAATATTGCTCGAGCAATAGCGACACGTTGCTTTTCTCCACCAGATAATTTTAGCCCTCTTTCACCCACTCGCGTATTCACACCGTTGGGTAATGCTTGAATAAAATGTTCTAGGTGCGCCAGTTTTATTGCTTGCATAACTTCATCATCTGATGAATCTGTATTGCCATAACGTATGTTTTCCAGAATGCTATCATTAAACAGCACGGTATCCTGTGGCACGATACCCATTTGTTTTCTTAAGGAATTTTGACTTACCTGTTTGATATTTTGCTCATCTATAAAAATGTGGCCACTATCAGGGTCATAAAATCTAAACAATAATTTGACTAAAGTTGATTTTCCGGCACCGCTGGAACCGACGATAGCGACTTTTTCACCCAGTTTGATTTGGAAGGTCAAGTTCTGGATAATTGTTCGTTTACCGTCATATGAAAAACTCACATTATCAAATGTTATTTGAGTCTGTGGGGGTAATAACTCAGTTGCATCCTCAGCATCTTTAACCTGAGGTTGAATGTTTATCAATTGAAACATTTTTTCAATGTTAACTAATGAAACTTTGATCTCTCGGTAGACGAAACCCAAAAAGTTTAACGGAATGAAAAGTTGCATCATGAAAGCATTTATTGTCACTAGATCGGCAATATTCAAAGTTCCATCAACAATACCCCTGGCGGCAAATAACAACATAAAGGCGATAGCAGTAGCAATAATCAGTGCTTGTCCTGCATTGACTACGAACAAAGATAAACGTTTTTTCCGGCGTGCTGTCTCCCAGTTGGCCAATTCTAAATCGTAGCGATTGGCTTCAAATTCTTCGTTGGTGAAATACTTGACCGTTTCATAATTAAGCAAGCTGTCAATGGCCTGAGAGTTACTTGCGGAGTCAGCAATATTTGCTTGGCGAATAAATTTAAGCCGCCATTCAGTCGCTGAAAAGGAAAATGCGATGTAGCTGATAATGGCGAGGATGGTAATGACAGCGAAATTCACCCCAAATTTAACCAACAATATGCCTAGTACTAAGGCAATTTCGAAAATGGTTGGTATGATATTGAAAATCATGAAGCGCATTAAAAAACTGATGCCGGTTGTGCCTCGCTCGATATCCCTTGAAAGACCACCGGTTTTTTTGTTGAGATGAAAATCAATGTCCAAAGCGTGTAAATGACGAAATACTTTAAGACCAATTCGTCTCATACTACGTTCGGTGACGCGGCCAAAAATTGAATCTCTGATTTCAGCAAATAACACCATTAAAAAACGAAAACTGCCGTAGGCGATGATCAATGAGATGGGAACGATCAATATCGTTTTTGGATCATTAGGTGCAATTGACAAGGATTTGACAATCTCGCCGATTAATAACGGTAGTTTAACCGTGGCGATTTTAGCCAAAATCATGAAGACCAGCGCTAGCGCAACACGACCTTTAAATTCCATCAAGTAAGGCAGTAATTGTTTCAGTACTTGCCAGTTTAACGGCGTTGTTTTTTCTACGGTTTCACGACTTGGATGCATGTGAATGACGCTTGTGAGTTTTAGAAATTATATCATTATTTGATAAACCCGCATGGAAAAAACATTCTCAAGTGAGTACTTAATGATATGGATGTATGTCTTCACCCCTAAAGTTGCCTGATAATAGGATATTTTAGGGGCAGTATGATGATCGATTTAAAAAAATTATCTTGAATGATTATGGGTATATATGTCTTGAATAATAGTTGTGGCAAACTTATACGGCTTCATTTATCGCTACAATTATTGTTTCTTCAACTTCTTGGGCAACAATCTCGAGCGTGATGGAATCTGAGAGTTGTGCTAGCATAGCTCTGGGGCTTATCATGCCGATGTAGTTTTTACCCGCTTTTTCATAAACTGAAACTCGGCAGGGGAGAGCCATATTCAGGTCCATATCTTCGCCTAGAACTTTAGCTGCTTGATGGGGATTGCAGACTTCAAGCACTTGGCATTGATGTTTAAAAGGCACACCTTTTTTATTCAGCGTTTCAAATAAATTATGGATATGCAGTACGCCAAAATTATGTTTGACGATAGTTTTTTCCAAATCAGCAACTGCCTGTGCGACCGTTTTTTGGGTTTCTTTGATATATTTCATGGGCTTGAATCCTCAATTTGATTTCATAAAAAATAAGCGTTAATCATGCTTTTAGTTATTGTTGATATGAGAATCCAGCAATGATTGTGGTTGAATTCTGCTTTCCTTATGATAATCTTAACCGTCTGACCATTCAATAAAAGATCATAATAATGAAAGATTTATTCAACAAGATAATGCAAACTGATAGTGTGGGCTGGAGTAGTTTGCTCATTCGCGTACCCCTGGGTTTAAGTTTCTCAGTCCATGGTTGGGGTAAATTATTTGGTGAAGGTAACCCGGCAGGATTTGCAACCTGGTTAGCAAAATTGGGTTTGGAACCTGCCTCTATTCTCGCCGTGCTTGCGGGGCTATCAGAAACTTTTGGTGGTATGCTCATTATTGTTGGCTTATTCACACGATTTGCCGCAGCGACTCATATTATTCTCTTAACAGTGATTATCTTCGCCGTACATATCACACAACCAATATTTGGTCAGGGAAGTTTTGAATTGCAATTGTTTATGTTAGTCATGTCGGTGATTTTGTTGATCCAAGGTGGTGGGAAATTTTCCATGGATGTCTTGTTTAATAAAAAATAGTTTAATAAAAGAGAGTTTAATAAATAAAGTGAAAATAAATGAAGAATATTAAAAAAACCGTAAGGCAGGTCCATAAATGGACGGGGTTAATCCTTGGGATCCAGGTATTGTTTTGGGTTGCAGGCGGTGTGGTGATGAGCTGGATCCCTCTAGAAATTGTTCGGGGTGAGGATTTAGCCAATAAAGCCAAACCCGGTATTATTCAGGCGGCAGATTTTAAAGGATCAACGGCTGAGATTATCGCAAGTTATCCCGAAGTGATTTCAGTAGCCAGTAGTTCATTATTGGGTGCTGCTGCCTATCTGCTAAAGTTTAATGACGATAAAGTCATTTTATTGGATGCTCAAACACTACAACCTATAACCCCAATCAACCAGAGACAAGCCAAAAAAATAGCCTTGGATGACTATAAGGGCCAAGGTTCAATAGAACAAACAATAAAGTTACCTCAGGGCGAGGGTGAATCTCGAGGACGTACAGGTCCACTTTGGCAGATTAATTTTGCTGATGGTCGTGATACCCATATTTACGTTTCTGCCCAGAGTGGCAAGGTTGTCGCCCGACGAAATTCATATTGGCGTTTGTTTGATTTCGTCTGGATGTTACACATCATGGAGTATGATACGCGAGATAACTTTAATAATTGGTTACTACGAATATTCGCCGGAAGTGGCTTATTATTTGTATTTTCCGGCATCTGGTTATATTTTTATTCTTTTAGAAAGCATGATTTTTCCTGGCTCTTGTCCAAAAAAAAGCATTAAAACCAGATAGACAAACACAGATTAAAGATCGGCAGCGATCCTCTGATGACAAAGTAACACGGGTGCTTTCCAGGCCATTTTGTCATCAGTATAATTTAAAAAAATTTAGTGTTTAAGCCAAGGCCTTCATTGCAGGTACATAATCAAAATCCAGTGCCATGGCGACACTTTCACAAGTGACTTTGCCGTGGATAACATTCAGGCCATTAAGGAAATGAGCATCATTTAATAGCGCTTTTTTATAGCCTTGATCGGCGAGTTTGACAATGAAGGGCAGGGTCACATTATTCAGCGCAAAAGTTGATGTGCGTGCTACCGCGCCTGGCATGTTAGCGACACAATAGTGGATGATATCATCCACAATAAAGGTGGGTTCAGCGTGAGTGGTGGCGTGAGAAGTCTCAAAACAACCCCCCTGATCGATGGCGACATCAACCAAAGCAGCACCTGGTTTCATGCGTGAGATCATCTGACGAGTCACCAGTTTTGGCGCTGAAGCGCCTGGAATCAATACGCCACCAATGACTAAATCAGCTTCCAATACATGGCGTTCCAATGCGTCAACAGTAGAATAAACGGTTTCAAGCTGTGAACCGAATTGATGATTTAAATGGCGCAATACATCAATTGAGCGATCGAGCACAACAACCCGAGCACCCATGCCTATGGCCATTTGCGCGGCATTACTACCGACGACACCGCCGCCGATAATGGTTACTTTTGCGGGTTCAACTCCTGGTACGCCACCTAGCAGCATGCCACGTCCACCCATGGATTTTTCCAGGCATTGTGCGCCAGCCTGTATGGACATGCGTCCCGCGACTTCCGACATTGGTGCCAGTAAAGGTAAGCTGCCATTGTTTGCGGTGACTGTTTCGTAAGCGATACAGACCGCTTTGCTTTTTATTAAATCTTCCGTCTGTGGAAGATCTGGGGCAAGGTGCAAATAGGTGAAGAGGATTTGATCTTGCCTTAACATGGCGCGTTCTACTGCCTGGGGTTCTTTTACTTTAACTATCATTTCTGCCCTGGCAAAAATTTCCACAGCAAGCTCAACAATTTCTGCGCCAGCTTGACTATAATCGTCGTCAGTAAAATCGATGCCAATACCCGCATGATGCTCTACCATAACCTGGTGGCCATGACCGACCAATTCCCTGACACTGGCAGGAACCATTCCAACACGGAATTCGTTATTTTTAATTTCCTTTGGTACACCAATCAACATCATAAACTCCACATTATAGCCAACAGAATATAGCGCTATTATACGGACTATTATTCGATATTAATTAATGTATTTTTCTAAGTTAAAGAGTATTATGCTGATATTTGATGTATAATTAGGATAAATAACTATAGAGACGTGAATGATGCAGCCCGGTATTGAGCAGCTTGACCGTATTGACCGACGGATCCTGAAAGAATTGCAACACCATGGCAGAACCAGTAATGTTGAACTTTCAAGAAAAGTTGGCCTGAGCCCCACGCCTTGTCTGGAACGTGTTAAAAGATTGGAACAGCGGGGTTATATCCGAGGTTATAGAGCGATATTGAACCCTGAACAAATGGGTGCAGGATTGCTTGTCTATGCAGAAATTAGGCTTGCACACACATCAGGCGATGTATTTAATGAATTTAAGCATGCGGTTTTGGAACTACCGCATATTTTAGAGTGTCATTTAGTATCGGGTGATTTTGATTACCTCATAAAAGCGCGTGTTAGTGATATGAAAGCGTATAGAGAATTACTGGGCGAATCTCTGCTTAAACTGCCCGGAGTCAGTGCTTCCCGCTCTTATATGGTGATGGAAGAAGTGAAAGATGGTTCACCATTGCCCATTAATATATAACACAGGGTGTAAAGTAATCATGGGATTTTTTTATCGTTCTTTTGAGGTTGAAATGGTACACTAATCATTAATAAAGCAATAAAACATACTGAATTTACTAGAGATTTCAACTTGAGCCAAGCAACAAAAAAGAAAATCATGGGGCGAGGTAAAGCACCCGTAGAAAACCATTTCATCGCATCCAGACGGTTGAGAGAAGGTTTGTGGATCCTAGCTATTTCTTTTGCTGTTTATGTTTTATTGGCCTTGATCAGCTATAACCCGACAGATCCCGGTTGGAGTTATGCGGGCCCAGAAAAAAAAATTCATAACCTGATTGGTTTTTCAGGTGCCTGGATAGCAGATATCAGTCTGAGCTTTTTTGGTTATCTAGCATTTATCATTCCGTTGCTCATTGCATTTTCAGGCTGGCAGCTTATTCGTAAGGCAAATACTGCTAGCCCTTCATCTTCAATTGAAAAACCCATGCCCTTATGGCTGAGGACTCTGGGGAGTTTATTATTGGTGATCTCTGGAAGTGGTTTGGCTCAATATCATTTTCCTGATTCCGCCAATTATGTTGCGGGTGGCGTGCTGGGGACGAGGATCTCTCAATTGCTGTATCCTCTAACCGGCATTGTTGGCGCAACACTACTCTTGTTAGCTTTTTTTCTAGCCAGCATCACTTGGGTTACGGGTTTGTCCTGGTTAGGTTTAATGGATCGGGTCGGGGCGATAACTTTAAATTTTATACGTTCAGTCGTAGAAAAAACCCGCGCAATAAAAGCTAAACAACAACAGAAAAATGTCCTTCAAAAGCGTGCTCAAATATTTAAACAAAAGCAATTGCTGGCAAAAACAAAAATTCCACCAAGGAT
>CAZKUH010000060.1:0-9009 GCA_964555895.1 uncultured Enterobacterales bacterium | reverse complement strand
TTTCTGAAGTACGTGGAGATGCTTACCTCTCGTTAGGAGAAAATGCGAAAGCAAAACTAGCCTATGTTAATGCGCAGGAAAATTTCTCTGGCAATGGGCAGGATATGGCCCTGCAAATGAAAATTAATGACTTAACCGTGGCAGACGTCGTTGAAGTACCTTCGACAAAAACCACGCCTTCAGCAACTAAAATACCTGCTCTGGAAAAATCTGACACCCCGGAAACAGCGACAAAAGATAGCCAAGAGGTTAAGAAAGGATGAGGAAGTTTCCGACAATATTGCTCTTTCTAATGAGCTTGGTTATTACGACTTTTTTGTCTTCATGCGCAAGTTTTGATGATGAAGATGAGACCTTATTACCCTCCCAACTCCCCGAGATTAAAACGACTCTAAAAGTAAAACGGTTGTGGAAAGTCGGTACCCAGGCTTCTATTGAAGGTCGCTTTACTCGGTTACAGCCCGCGATAGGTTATAACAAGGTCTTTGTTGCTGGGACTTCAGGGGTAGTGGAGGCCAGGAATCTCGAGACAGGTAAGAGAGTTTGGTCCGTGGAGACGGGTTCTCAGATCCAGGCTGGCGTTTCGGTTGCCAGTAATATCGTGGTGGTCGGCTCTGAGGAAGGCGAAGTTATTGCGTTGGATGCTGAAACAGGTAAAGAGTTATGGCGGAATCTGGTTTCCAGTGAGTTGCTTGCGCCTGCTGCAATTGGCGAAGGTTTTGTGGTTGTTCGTACCGTCGATGGTAAGTTATTTGCGCTGGATGCTAAAACTGGTGAGAGGAAATGGTTTTTTGATCGAAGTGTACCTATCTTGACTTTACGAGGAACCAGTTCACCAATAATTACCAGAGGGGCAGTTATTTCAGGTTTTGACAATGGAAAAGTTTCGTTATTTTTACTGGAAAATGGCAAACCAATTTGGGAAAAGCGTATCGCCCAATCTACTGGCCGGTCTGAACTTGAAAGAATGGTTGATATGGATATAAAGCCATTATTGATTGGAGATAAGTTATATGCGGTTACCTATAATGGCAATATCGCCGCAATTAATTTAAGATCCGGACAAATAATCTGGCAACGAGAAATGTCATCATTTCAAAATATCAATAGTGATGGATTGCGTTTATTTGTTACCACTGCGGATGATGAAGTCAAAGCGTTATCAATAAATGGCGGCGCCACGATTTGGAGCCAGAATAATCTGAAAAATCGTAAACTTTCTGCCGCTGTTGTCGCCGGAGATTATGTGGTAGTAGTCGATTATGAAGGTTATGTTCACTGGATATCAGTCAAAGACGGTCTTTTTGTCTTACGTCAACACTTTACCAGTTCGGGTATTACCGGTAATCCTGTGGTCAAAGGTCAATATCTTGCCATGCAAGGTCGTGATGGTGAACTTATGGTCATTAAGGTTCCGGAAACCACCTACCAATAATGACTAGATTTATTAATATATAAGCAACCGAAATTATGAATTTGCTCTCAGTCGTAGCGTTAGTGGGGAGGCCGAATGTTGGCAAATCCACACTCTTTAACAGATTGACTAAAAGTCGTGATGCGCTCGTGGCAAATTTGCCAGGGCTGACCCGAGATCGACAATATGGGCATGCGACTTTTCAACAGCATGCTTATATAGTCATTGATACGGGTGGCATTTCCGGAGATGACGTTGGTGTTGATGGTAAAATGGCAGCGCAATCATTACAGGCTGCAGAAGAAGCAGATCTGGTGCTTTTATTAACCAGTGCCAAGGAAGGAATTACTGCTGGCGATCATGCCATCGTCAAGCAATTGCGATTAATGGAGAAGCCTGCAATATTAGTGGTCAATAAAACTGATGGCATTAATGCCGATTTGGTGGTGAATGAATTTTATGATCTGGGTTTTGGCGAACCTTATGCTATTGCAGCAACTCAAAATCGCGGTATTCTAAAATTACTGACAAGTGCATTCGATAAATTATCTGATATTAATCCGGCACCGAGTAGCCAGGCAATATCAACCGATGATATTGCCGAGTTCGATGATATCGAAGCAAGTCATGATGTCGAAGTCGCACCAAAATTCAAACCCATATCCGCAGATGAACCCATCAAAATGGCAATTATTGGTCGCCCAAATGTCGGCAAATCTACCTTGGTCAATCGCATGCTGGGTGAAGAACGAGTGATTGTGTATGACTTACCTGGAACCACTCGAGACAGTATTTATATTGATATGGAACGCCGTGGACAGAAATATACCTTAATTGATACCGCAGGGGTGAGAAAAAGAGGGAAAATCAAGGAGACTGTTGAAAAGTTTTCTGTTGTCAAAACTTTGCAAGCTATTGAAAATTCGCATGTTGTTATGATGGTGATTGATGCAAGTTCAGGGTTGTCTGACCAGGATATGAGTTTGCTTGGTTTTGTAATTGACAGTGGTCGTTCTTTGGTTGTCGTTATTAATAAATGGGATGGCCTGGATAAAGCGCTTAAAGATCAAGTTAAAGAGACCTTGAGAAGACGACTGCAATTTGTTGATTTTGCAAAAACACATTTTATTTCCGCACTACATGGTACCGGCGTGGGTGATTTGTTTTCATCCGTGGTAAAAGCATTTCGTTCAGCCCACATCCGCATGACCACAGGAAAACTCACCGATTGGCTGCTCGAAGCACAACACAAGCACCAACCGCCACTGGTTCATGGCCGTAGAATCAAGCTTCGAATGGCCCATGCAGGTGGGCATAACCCGCCCTGGATTATTATTCATGGTAATCAAACGTCTTCTTTACCCTTAACTTATCAACGATATTTAAGTAATTTTTTTCGTGAAAAACTTAAATTAGTTGGTACGCCGGTGCGTTTCGAATTCAAGTCTGGAGATAACCCTTTTAAGGGCAAAAAGAATCTACTTAACGAGCGACAAAAAGGTAAAAAAGAACGTAATATCAAATTTCACAAAAAGAAAAAGACTAAAAAATAATTTATTCATTGGCTATTTTCAAAAGCTAAATTACAATAGTCCACAATATTTAAAGTTAAAGCCTATTTGTATAGCTTGCATTAAACTTATAACCAGAAAATTCCCGGGGGAAGATATGGAACAGGCGAACAGCCACCACAATTTAAACGTTAATTCATTAATTGAAAAAGCGCTTTCGAGGAATGAAGGTGAACTCGCGCATAATGGTGCTTTGTCAGTAACAACAGGCGTCAGGACAGGACGTTCTCCACTGGATCGTTTTATCGTTAAAGAAGACAGCACGGCAGGAGATATTGACTGGGGGAATATTAATCGACCGGTGGCCGAAGACGTGTTTGACGCACTTTGGTCTCGAGTTGAAAGTTATCTTTTTGCACAGGAAGAATACTTCACCGCCGATTTACATGTTGGAGAAGATCCAGCGTATTATCTGCCGCTTCATGTTGCCACAGAAACTGCCTGGCAAAATATGTTTGCCCGTAATTTATTTGTGAGGCCGAAAAATTTTAATCCTACTGCCAAACCCATCTGGCAGATTCTAAATGCCGCGAATTTCAAGTGTGTTCCTGAGCGGGATGGTACCCATAGTGATGGTTGTGTCATGATTAATTTCAAACAACGCAAAGTTCTTCTGGCAGGGATGAAATACGCCGGTGAAATGAAAAAAGCGATGTTTTCAGTACAAAATTTTTTATTACCTGCTGAGGACGTTCTTCCCATGCACTGTGCTGCAAACGCCAGTGAAAATGGTGATGTTGCTTTGTTTTTTGGGCTTTCCGGAACGGGAAAAACCACGCTTTCAGCTGATCCTGCCCGATATCTTATTGGGGACGATGAGCATGGCTGGGGTGTGGGTACTGTGTTTAATATTGAAGGTGGTTGTTATGCTAAATGTATTGATCTCAGTCAGAAAAATGAGCCGGTTATTTGGGATGCAATAAAACACGGTACTATTATTGAAAACGTGGTATTAACGGGAGAGGACAAAGTACCGGATTATGCGGATGTTTCACTCACACAAAACTCCCGGGCAGCCTACCCAAGAGAGCATATCGAGTTGCGAGTTGCAGAAAATAGGGCTGGTGAGCCTAATGTGGTTATTTTTCTGACTTGCGATTTAACTGGCGTGTTACCTCCGGTAGCTATTCTTTCCAAAGAAGCCGCTGCATATCATTTCTTGAGTGGTTACACTGCGCTGGTAGGTTCCACTGAGATGGGCTCAGGTTCAGGCATTAAATCGACTTTTTCGACCTGTTTTGGCGCTCCATTTTTCCCTCGACCTGCGGCAGTTTATGCCGAATTGTTGATCAAAAGAATTGCGGCTAAAAATACTCAGGTTTTTCTGGTGAATACCGGTTGGACCGGCGGTTCCTATGCCACAGGTGGAAAACGGTTTAAAATACCGCTAACGCGCAGTATTATTTCAGCCATTCAGTCTGGTGCCTTAACAGGGGCTGAAACGGTACACATAGAAGGGATTAATCTGGATGTGCCAGTTGCAGTAGCCGGTGTAGATAGTGAGGTACTCGTGCCGCAAAACACCTGGTCTGATAAAACGGCTTACGCGGAACAGTTGCAGGATCTTTGTCGACAATTTAATGCTAATTTTAGTAAATTTGCTGTGAGTGAAGACATTATCAAAGCCGGCCCCCAGATTTAATTTATACCTTTAATCCGGCTAGCCGAAGATTGATTGAAACCGCGTCTAACGCGGTTTTTTTATGGGCTGGAAACGACCATGAGGAAAGTTAGAATCTTGCCTGTATCTTTGCGCTCAGACCGTTTGTGGGGGACTAAAACGAGGCGGGGCAACTGCAACGGTTATCTATTCATGCTAAGGTATTGCCTTTATACTCCGAGGATAAAAAAATGATTGGTTACGTCACGCTGGGTACAAATGATTTTGATAAAGCGGCCAAATTTTATGATGATTTGCTGACGACTTTAGGGGCAGTGAGGTTTATGCAGTCTGATAGATTTATTGCCTGGAGCGTCTCACCTGAGCAACCAGCACTCTGTATTGCAAAACCGTTTAATGAGCAAAATGCGAGTGCTGGTAATGGCACAATGGTCTCTTTAGCGGTGGATAGTAAAGAAAAGGTTGATCAAGTTTATCAAAAGGCGATGGCACTTGGGGCCGCCGATGAAGGCGCTTGTGGAATGCGTGGAGATAATTTTTATGCCGGATATTTTCGAGATCTTGATGGTAACAAATTAAATGTTTTTTTTATGTCAATGGCTGAAACTTCATCATAAGGAACTGCGAAAGTATGCCAAACTCTCCACAACAGATGCATTATCACAAAGCATCAGCACGTTATTATACTTTAGGCATATTAACGTTGGTTTATAGTTTTAATTTTATTGATCGACAGTTGTTGGCGATTTTGCAGGAACCTATTAAAACTGAATTGTTGCTTTCCGACGCCCAACTGGGGTTATTAACGGGGTTTGCTTTTGCCTTGTTCTATGTTATTGCCGGCATACCAATTGCTCGAATGGCTGACCATAAAAATAGAAGTCATATCATTTCCTGGTCTTTGGCAATTTGGAGTTTAATGACTGCAGTGAGTGGTCTGGCACAGAATTATCTGCAGTTATTTTTTGCCAGAATGGGGGTGGGTATTGGTGAAGCTGGATGTTCTCCTCCTGCCCATTCGATGATTTCGGATATTTTCCCCCCGGAAAAAAGAGCGAGCGGATTATCTATTTATTCTTTAGGTATTAATATTGGAATTTTATTTGGTTTTTTGTTAGGTGGCTGGCTTAATCAATATTATGGTTGGCGGATGGCTTTTATGGTTGTGGGCATCCCGGGGGTGATTTTAGCCATTATTGTTCGCTTGAGTGTTGCCGAACCCGAAAGAGGATTTTCTGAGCAGAAACAGGTTTCAGATGCTGCGGTACCTTTCAAAGTCGTTTTGGCTACGCTTTGGTCGAAAAAATCTTTTCGATACTTGGCTTTAGCTGGCGGTTTGAGTGCTTTTGCCGGTTATGGTATGTCTAACTGGTTAGCTTCCTTTATTATTAGAACCTACGGCATGGATACTGGTGAACTGGGTAGCTGGTTGGCTCTGAGTGTGGGTGTTATGGGTGGTATTGGTACTTTGGGTTCTGGATTTCTGGCCGATAGAATGGGAAAAAATGATAAACGCTGGTACATGTGGATCCCAGCGATGGCATCAATATTGATGGTGCCATTTTTTATCTATGCTATGTTCGCTGAGAATGTTTATGTCAATCTTGTGGTTAACATGATACCGATCTTGTTGTCTAACGTTTTTTTGAGTGTTTGCATAGCAACTACCCATAGCTTGGTTGGGCTGCGGATGAGAGCATTTTCTTCGGCCATATTTTTTCTGGTGATAAATGTTTTTGGTTTGGGACTTGGTCCTGTATCAATCGGTTATTTAAGTGATCTGTTATCAGCAACTTTAGCGGCTGAATCGTTAAGATATTCTATGGTGATACTGATACCATTGGCGGCCTTTTTTGCTTCGGTATTTTACTTGATGGCCGCGCGAGTCTTAAATGATGATTTATTAAAAGTGCCACAGCATTAAGTTATTGCGTGTGGTGATGATTGCAGTATGAATTATTGGTGAAATTATTTTTTTGAGTTAATTTTTGGAGCTTGATTATGATGAAAATTTTGATATTGATTTTTACTTTCTTTTTGACAGCATGTGCTTCAATTCCGAAGGCTCAGGTGGAAGATAGATTACAGCTTTGGAAAGCATCTAATATGGACGAATTGGTCAAATTCTGGGGTTTACCGGTGAAACAACAGCAATTAGGCCGGAATAATGTGGCTGAATGGGAAAATAAACTGAATGAAGCTGGAAATAGTTCAGTCAGAATTGGTGGTGGTTCTTATGGCCGCCACAGCTCTATCGGACTGGGGTTTATTTTTTCGGATCTTGGTGGCAAAAAAGGATACTGTAAACGACAGGTGAGTTTTGATAAAAACGGTAAAATTTTAAGCATCTCCTGGAAAGGCGATGGTGATTATTGTTATCAGATCACGCCGGATCGAGAGGCCGTTTTAAAGAACGTTAAAAGTAAGGAAAATGACTGAAGCTCTTTTTGTGAACAATGACAGAAGGCATTTGCATTGAGAACAGACTACCCAGCAATGGTGTCTTTATTCAGTGCTTGTTTATTTATACCCAATACAAGTAATAATAAAATGCTGATCACGGTATAGAAAGCAAGAAAATAATTTGAAAAAATGGTTGGGTTTAAAACAGAAAATTGTGCTTGGAAAAACAACAATATCAACACCGAGCCAATAATTCTGGATATTTCAATATTTCTTGCAGTGTGCTGGTTCTCCAGTAACATTGAAACAGTGATCAATGGTGCGGTAAGAATAAGCCAAAAAATGACTCTCAATTCTGTTGCTGCGTGGTGCATTACAGAGATGAACCAGGTGCTGAGTATGACCGTAACAATAAATTGAAACAATGCATAAAAATTTATCCGATTTGTAGCTACGGGGTTATATTTGCAGAAAAATTGCAGATCAACTTTTTCCAAGGGATATTTCTGCACCACATCCTGGGGACGCCAGCCAGTTGGCATAAACCAAATCCTGAATTTATCCAGCCAGTTAGCAGTGTGAAAGGCATCTTTTAATAATTGGCTCCAGGTGTGCAAATTCGCCCAAATTGGATTGAGACTATTGAGCGCTTTACGAACACCGTAAATGACCGGCACGTTCTTATCTTCTTGTTGAAAGGTACCAAACAATTTATCCCATATGATAAAAACCCCACCATGATTTTTATCGATATAAAGACTATTCTGACCGTGATGCACTCGATGATGAGAAGGGGTCACCAGCACTTTTTCCAGCAACCCCAAGGTATTGATATGTCGGGTATGGACCCAGAATTGATAAATCAGGTTTAAAGCCCCACTGACTAGGAATACCTCGGGAGGGATGCCAATAATAAAGCTGGGCAGATAGAATATCCAGCTCAAGATACCACTGCTACTTTGCCTTAACGCGGTAGATAAATTAAATTCCTCACTTTGATGATGAACCACATGACCCGCCCAGAGAAAATTCACCTGGTGAGACATGCGGTGGAACCAGTAATAAAGAAAGTCATAAAAAATAAAACCAAAGACCCAGACCCAAGCCTGTTGCTGTGGTAGTTGTGGTAAGTCTAAGGTTGTTACCAACCAGGCATAAACCAAGCTGGCCAGACTCAAACTAACCAAGCGGTGGGTTCGACTGAAGACACCTAGTGAGAGACTCGCAAGGGAATCATTCAAACGATAATATTGCGTACCCCGAAAATAATCAACAACCATTTCAACCACGATTAGTAATAGAAATACCGGAGTAGCAAAAAGTATGATGGTTGCTGCAGTATTCAAGATGATGAACGGGCTTTAAGGTAGCACGGACAAAATTTGTGTCACTGCTGCCTGAATTCGACTGGCTTTTTCGACTGGTGTCAAATTTGCTTTGATTCTGGAACTGGTGCTACCTCGCCAAATCACTTGTTTGAGTTTGGGGTCAATGAGATCGATAATCAATGAACCAACTTGATATTCACGAATGTAATTATTGCCGTAACCGCCGTGATAGCCGTAGCCAAAAGGGTAAAAACCCCAAGGTGAATAAAAAGAATTGCTTCGATATTTTTTATCGTTGACGATTTGAAAACTGATAATGAAATCTGCTTTATCCTTGCTGACTTGCTGGTATCCTTTTTGATTCAAGCTGGTTTTGATTGCATTGATGGCTCTGGTATCGTCTAAAGTTAGAAAATTATCCTGACCATCTTCCTTTGTTTTACTGGATTGCAAAACAAAATAACTTTTAAGACCATCAAAACTAAAATTCGATTTTTTATCATAATTAACCCGGGAAGTTGTCGCACATCCTGCCAAGGTGAAAATCATCAAGGTTAGCAAAATGACTGAAATATGTCGGTTCATAAGTATTACTCCACCACAACAAGCAAGGTTTCAACAACCACAAAATGTTTGAGTAATAGTTTGCAGTTAAGTTCAATATTTTGCAAT
>CAZKUH010000059.1:0-9039 GCA_964555895.1 uncultured Enterobacterales bacterium | reverse complement strand
GCCTGCTTTTTAAAGAGCTGTTCAGGCTAACTTAGGTATAAATTTGTCCCGACCTTCAACCTTAATGTCATCCCGGCTTCAATCTTAATGTCATCTCGATCAGCGTGGAGGGATCTGTACTTGGTTCAGCAAGATTCGCTCATAAAAATAACAAAATATGTCAGGCATTCAAGTTCAAATCTTGCTGTTTGAAATTAAAAATGCTTCTAGATCTTTGACTGTGAGCGGTTTTGATAAGTAAAAACCTTGCACTTCTTCGCAGTGGGCTTGCTTTAAAAATTCCAATTGTGCTTTTGTTTCTACGCCTTCAGCTATGACAGTTAAACCCAGATTATGAGACAAACCGATAATTGCAGATGTTAGATTAGCATCATCTTTATCCGTCGTTATATCGGTAATAAATGTTCGGTCAATTTTCAAGGTGTTTAAAGGGAATTGTTTTAAATAATTCAATGAGGAATAACCGGTGCCAAAATCATCAATGGAAAAATTAACCTGGAGTTTACGGAGTTTGGATAACTGCGTTTTTGTCACACCAATATTATCCATAATCAGACTTTCGGTGATTTCCAAAGTCAATAAATGCGGCGGAAAATCATATTTGTCTAAGACTATTTCTACCATGGCACATAAGTCATAATTTTTAAATTGTAAGGGTGATAAATTAACGGCGATTTTGAGTTGTTGATAACCTGAAGCATGCCAAGTTTTTGCTTGCTGACAAGCTTTTTCAAGTACCCATTCCCCAATGGTGACAATTATACCAATTTCTTCCGCCAGCGGTATAAATTCAATAGGGCTTACTGATCCAATAAATGGATTTTCCCATCTCAGTAAAACTTCAACACCGTTAATTTTACCTGAATCTGTGCCTATAATAGGCTGGTAAACTAGGAAGAATTCGTCCTTTTCCAGCGCCAGGCGCAGGTGATTTTCCAACTCAAGGCGCCTAATGGCATTGCGGTTCATCTCCTGAGCGTAGAATTTAAAACGATTACGGCCTTGCGCTTTGGCGACATACATAGCGGTGTCAGCAAATTTGAGTAAATTGGCTGCATCTGTGGCATCATCTGGATAGATGCTTATCCCAATACTTGGTGTTATAGCAATCTGTCGATTTTCGACAATAAAAGGCGAAGTAAAGGCTTTGAGTATTTTTTCACAGACGTGATAAGTTGATATACCTTCGGTGATATTACCGAGTATCACGGTAAACTCATCTCCACCTAGTCGACTCAAGGTATCATCTTTTCTGATATTCTGACTAATAATGTTAGAAACTTTCTTCAACACTTGATCGCCAAGTGAATGTCCTAATGAGTCATTGATATGTTTAAACCTGTCCAGATCTATAAAGAGTAATGCAACTTTATTTTGGCATCTCTCAGCTTGGAGTAAGGCATGTTTTAGTCGATCTTGAAACAACGATCTGTTAGGAAGAGAAGTTAAAGTATCGTAATTTGCCAGTTTTCTTAATTCTTCTTCGGCTTTTTTTTGTTCTGTAATATCAGTTGCGACCATGATAATATTGATGATGTCGTTGCTATCATTTTTTATGGCTATAAGCTCGACCCAATGCAAACTGTTTTTATTATTTCTATTGCTTTGATACATTTCTCCCTGCCATTGTCCAAACTTCATTAAGTGTTTTCTGATATTGTCATAAAAATTTACTGGATGCTGAACGGAATTGAAAATGGCCGGATCTTTACCCTTGATCTCATGGAGTTGATAGCCCATGCTAAAACAGAAGGACGGGTTGGCTGATATTATTCTGAAATTAACATCTACAACTAGCACCATTTCTGCCATGTTTCTAATAATTAAGTCGGATAATTTTTGTGATGATTGAATTTTTTTCTGAAAAGTAATATTACGGAAAGTTCCGGCCATCTTGGTTGCTTTGCCAAATTCATCAGTCTCGACAATTTTCCCTCGGTCAAGAAACCAGAGCCAGTTACCCTGTTTGTTTTTCAGGCGATATTCAAGTTCCAGAATATTTTGGTCGTTGGTCAAAATCCTGTGTTCGGCAGTACCGAAAGAATGCTGTATATCATCAGGATGCATGAGATTTTTCAGACCATCGCCGTTATCGACTATTTCGCCAATATTATAGTCCAGTATTTGTTCCAGACCTTGGCGTGTGATAATGCCAGAGACAATATCCCAGACCCAGAAGGCATCGCCACTTCCCCATAACGCCCAGTCTAATTGTTGTTTACTTTCATTTAATTTGTGTAACACAAGTTGCTGTTGTTCGGATTTTTTTCTGAAGAACAAAAATATCAAATGAAATAAAATAGCAATGATGACCAGGTAGATAATATAGGCGAAAGGTGTCTGCCAAATAGGTGGTAATTTTTTGATTAAGATAGATTTAAAATCTGGATTCCAAACACCATCATGGTTACTGCCCATGATATTAATATTCAAATTTCCTGATTTCAGTTTAGAGTAAAGTATCTCAGTGGAATTTTGTAAATTAATCCAATTGTTATCGTCGTCACTGGTTCTAATTTGATAAGCATTTTTTTCTGGGTTGGTATAGTCGAGACTGGAAAATTCTAATTTGAAATATTTGGCATCTGCAGGTATTTCCAGCTGGGTAAGTTTTTCTGGGCTATCGACACGGAAATACTCTGTGCCAATTTGGTAACCAGTGATCCAAACTGGAGCCTGAAATGAACTTTTTCTTATGGCCTCGGGGTAAAAAGTATCAACACCATTGAGGCCAGCAAACCAGAATCTGCCATCTGGGGATGCAAATGCTGCATTGCCATTAAACTCATCACCCTGAAGCCCCTGTTCTGTGGTGAAGACCTGATATTCTTTTGTCCTGGGGTCAACACGAGTAATACCATTATTGGTGCTGATCCATAACTTTTTGTTTCTGTCAGACAAAATAGCGTAAATGTTACCTCTGAGAGAAGGGATTTCTTTAAATGGGTATGCAACCTGCCATTTATTGCGTATTTTTTTTATCGAATAAAGTCCACTTAAAGTGCCGACCCAGAGTGTGCCATCCGCTGAATGATAGAGCGTTCGAATAATGAGGCTATTGTCACCACCTTGACTCAAATCGAGGGGATGATATTCGTGACTTACTGTATCAAACATAGCCAGGCCTTTAGATGTTCCTACCCATATTTTATTTTTTTCACCGCTACTAAGACTAAGCACAAAATTGGATAATTTATCGCGGTATTTTTCAGGCACTGGAAACCATGTGACGGTATTGTCAGATTCATTTAGTTTTCCTATTCCTGCTGCTACACTGCCTATCCAAATGCGATTTTTTTTATCTTTTACAAATGATAAAGGGGCACCGCCATCTACTTTATTTTTATCTATCATTGAAATGCGGGAAAATTTTTCCGAAGATAAATCAAATTTCCAGAAGCCGGCCCTGGAGCCATAAAGAATATTTTTTTGATTATCTTCGAGTATTGCTGAAATACCGTAAGTTCGAGAAACAACATTTTCATTCAAAGGAATGGAGAATGTTGTGTAGGTGTTTGTAGCAGGATTGAATCTTTTTAGAGAGCCATTATTTGCGATCATCCAGATGTTAGATTCGTTTGCATATAGCATCGCTCTTATATCATTGATGAATGGTGTGCTTTTATAAGGTTCTTGTTCTCGAAAAGTAAAAAAGTCTTTGTGTGTCAGCGGCGTTCTATCGATGCCATTGGCAGATGTTCCAGCCCATAACAACTTGCTTTGGTCTACAAATAGACTAATGATATGGTTATTAGCTAATGAATATTTTTCATCTCTTCTATGTTGAAAAACTGCTATCTTGTGACTATTAAGATCATAACTGATGATGCCTTCCTTATCTGTTCCCAACCATAATTTTCCTGCAAAATACGTCATGGCATAAATTGCTGGCTTGGACTCAGGAAAAATAACTGCTAGAGAAAGCACTTTTAAAAAGATTTTATTTGCCAGGTCGAATTTCCATACTCCACCGTAACTGGTGCCAAACCAGATATTATCCTTTTGAAAAACAGCCTGACGGATGTTATCATTTTCTTCAAGCTGGAGAGGGTAGATTGCGATGACTTGCGCAGTCTCACTATCCAGATAAAAAATAGATTTTTTCGAAATAGCCCAGACCTTGTTTTTATCTTTAAACAGATTGACGATGAAATTGTTTTTTGCCGGTAAGGTTGTAATATTAGCGATCGAATGAGTGGTCTTGTCAATAATTGAAATACCACCATCATGACCTATCCATAGTTTATTATTGATATGAAGCAATTTTTGGATAAAACCTCTGGCTGTTTGATGAGGGATGGTAAATGGAAAAAATTTGTTTTTGTCACGATCATAAAAATTAATTTTGTCGGGGAATATTCCCAGCCACGGATTATCATTTTCATCAAAACTGATGGCAGTAATGACTCCGCTTGAAATAGAGAAGGGGTTATCATGATCATGTTGATAATTTTGGAACCTGTAGCCATCATACTTTTGTAAGCTGGATTGCGTACCCAACCAGATAAACCCCGCTTTATCTTGTGAGATGGCCGTGACCGTATTTTGACTAAGGCCATCATCCTTAGAGATGTGCCGAAATTTGAGTTGTTGGGCTAATTTATCAGCAAAGACAAGCTGGCTCGCTGCAATATTAAGTGCAACCAGAAGCAGGATATATCCTGGAAATTTCCTTATTATTTCTATGAACCGATATTTTAGAACAACAAAATTCAGCATTGCGACGAGGAACCCAACATGGATAGTTTAGCGTGTTCGAATATTTTTTATTATAGCTATAAATCCACATTTTGACCATTTAGATGAATTCCAGCAAGATTCGCTAAATTACACATTAATTTTTTTAAATTGGTGTTAGAATTCTTTTTTCCAATAATTAAGAGAGCGGCTTCATGCTAGCGCTGGAAATCAAAAATTTAACAAAAACTTATGCGGGGGGTGTAGAGGCGCTGAAAGGTATCGATCTTGATGTAGCACAAGGCGATTTTTTTGCTCTACTGGGTCCAAATGGTGCCGGAAAGACCACGGCCATTGGTATTATAAGTTCTTTGGTGAGTAAGTCCACCGGCCTGGTGAAGGTTTTTGGTCACAATATCGAGAACCATCTGAGTGCTGCCAAAAGAACATTGGGTCTGGTTCCTCAAGAATTTAACTTTAGTCAATTTGAAACTTGTCAACAAATTGTGGTCAATCAAGCTGGATTTTACGGCGTTCCAAGAACAATAGCACTAGCACGTTCTGAGGAGATTTTGACCGAATTAGGTCTTGGTGATAAAAAGCACACCATTGCCAGGATGCTCTCTGGTGGTATGAAAAGAAGATTAATGATTGCAAGAGCATTGATGCATAAACCAAAGTTGCTGCTACTTGACGAGCCGACCGCAGGTGTCGATATTGAATTAAGGCGCTCGATGTGGGATTTTCTGTCTTCTTTAAATGCCCAGGGTACCACCATAGTTTTGACGACCCATTATCTTGAAGAAGCAGAGAGCCTTTGCCGAAATATCGCCATTATAGATGAAGGTAAAATTGTCAGGAATACCAGTATGAAAGCATTGTTGAGTACGTTGGAACTGGAAACATTAGTACTCGATCTTGCTGCAAATCATCCGGTCATTGAAAGTCTGGGACCCTTTGCCTTTAAACTGGCAGATGAAAATACCTTGGAAGTTGATGTGCCAAAAGCAGAGGGTATTAATCAATTATTTCAGCGTTTAACTGCATCCGGGGTAGAAGTGCAGAGTATGAGAAACAAAACCAATAGATTAGAAGAATTATTTGTTCGATTAACAGGCAAAGTAGAAAGCTAGAGGGAAAAGTAAGATGAATCTTGTTGTTAAAGAGAATTTAATTGCCTTTGAGACAATCCTGGTTAAAGAAATTACGCGATTTATGCGTATTTGGATGCAAACACTATTGCCGCCAGCCATTACCATGAGTCTCTATTTTGTTATCTTTGGTAATTTAATTGGCTCAAGGATAGGTAAAATGGGCGGTTTTAGCTACATGGAATATATTGTGCCAGGTTTGATTATGATGTCAGTCATTACCAATTCTTATTCCAACGTGGCGTCTTCTTTTTTTAGTGCTAAATTTCAGCGACAAATTGAGGAGCTCATGGTGTCACCGGCTTCTAATATCATTATTTTAGCGGGATACGTCGGCGGTGGTGTGTGTCGGGGATTATTTGCTGGCGCTATTGTGACAACCATTTCATTGTTTTTTGTCGATTTACCCATTCATAGCATCTCTATGGTGATCCTGGTGATTTTTTTAACCTCAATATTATTTTCATTGGGGGGCTTTATCAATGCTGTATTTGCCAAAAGTTTTGATGATATATCCATTGTTCCCACCTTCGTGCTTACCCCGTTAACCTATCTTGGCGGGGTTTTTTACTCCATCAGTTTGTTGCCACTTTTTTGGCAAAAAGTTTCAATGATTAACCCTGTTTTTTACATGGTTAATGCCTTTAGATTAGGCTTTCTTGGTGCTGCGGATGTCGCCTTCCCGTTAGCAATAACAATCATTATGAGTTTTATTGTTGTTATGACTGCGTTGAGTCTATATCTTCTTCGAACAGGTAAAGGAATGCGTGCGTAAATTTGTACTATAATTATGCTGGTAGAGAGAAGAGATTTACTTTATTCGGGTATAAACGTTGTTAAAAAAAATTCAGACTAAACAACTTAAAGTGGGCATGTTTATCCATGAGTTGCACTGCTCGTGGATTGATCATCCCTTTATGCGAAATCAGTTTGAATTAACCGATGTCAAAGATATAACAAAAGTTAATAAAACCAACATAAAATTTGTAACCATTGATACTTCCAAAGGACTTGATATTTCCCTTCCTGTCAAGACAGATAATAAAGCTTTTTCAGCAAAAAAAAAGAAACCGACAGTTGACTCTCATCCAGATATTAATCAGCGACTACAAGCCTCAAAAAACCTGATGGCCAAAGCCAGTACCATCGCCAAGAAAATTCTCACGGATGTCTCTTTTGGCCATGATGTTGATATGCAGGCTACAGAGGATATTGTATCTGGCATAACCCGTATGATTGATAAAGATCCACATACCCTTGTTGGTGTTTCCCGAATTAAAACCAAAGACGAATATACCTTTATGCACAGCGTCAGTGTCTGTGCCTTGATGACAGCCTTCGCTCAACATCTCAATTATAGTAAAGCAGAAATCGATGAGATATCTACCGGGGGATTACTGCATGATATTGGTAAGGCATTAACGCCACTGAAGATATTGAACAAACCCGGCAAATTAACCGACGAAGAATTTGTCATCATGAAGCAACATGCGGTAAAACGAGAGAGTAAACTGTTGGATAATTGTAATCTGTCAGAGATGGCACTCGATGTGATTAGTATGCACCACGAGCGCCCTGATGGACGAGGCTATCCGAATGGATTGAAAGCCGACGAGTTGACCGAAGTTGGGAAAATGAGCGCTATTGTGGATATTTATGATGCTTTAACTTCGGTACGAGTATATAAAAGTGCCTGGGAACCCTCCGAAGCTCTGAAACACATGATGAGTTGGTGTCCACATCAGTTAGATCTTGAGCTGACACAAAAATTTATCAAAATGCTGGGAGTTTATCCGGTTGGGTCACTGGTAGAATTGCAATCAGGTTTGGTTGGAATTGTCATTGAACCTGGCACTGAAATGCTCAGACCCAAGTTGAAAATAGTCTTCAATGCGCATACAGCTAACTACGTAACGGTAAAACAAATGGATTTAAAGAAATATATTAAAGAAAGCATAAAACGGCCAATTTCACCGAGTAAATACAAAATTGAAATGAATAAATTCATTTAATTGCCATAAATCCTCACCCTGACGGATAGCTTTTTAGTTGATTTTATCCCCCTCACGATAAAACCCATTTGAGATTTATGCAAGATTCTCTTGAATTATGATAAAAATTATTTATAATGACGGAATGTCACTGACGATTTGTCATTAATGAGAAGTCGATTACAATTCTAACATCGAGCCGAGCAATGTCACTTGACATCAGCCGCCGGGTAAAAGTCGTATGAGTCCCAAAATAATTACAGAATATGAAAAAGGTAAACGTGAAACATTACTTATCGCGACGGCGCGTGATCTGATGGAAAAAGATTGCACAAGCTTGCTAACCATAGATAAACTAGTCGCAGCAGCACCGTTTTCAAAAGGGACTATCTACAAACATTTTATCAGCAAGGAAGACTTACTCATGGCTGTTTGTAATACTTGTATTAATGAATTGAAGGCGTTATTTATTCGAGCACTGCAGTTTAACGGTAATAGCCGAGAGAAAGTACTTGCGGTAAGCGTCGCTTATATTTTATGGGCAAAATTACACCCTTCACAATTATTTGCCGTTTTATCTGCACATTCTCCCAGTGTTGCTATCTGTAGTTCGGATGAACGTAATAGTACTCAACAGACCAATGAAATAGCCCTGATGGGTTTGTTAAATGATGCCATAACAAAAGCAATTGAATCGGGTGACTTCATTCTGCCAAACAACCTCAATGTTGAACAGGTAAATTTTGCCATGTGGTCGTCATTATGGGGTGCAATGGCGTTAATTATGAGCAAAGGAAAATCTTCTAAACTTCAACCCATGATGTTTGAAAGGGAATCTATCGCTAACACCCGTCTGATTTTAGATGGTTTAGGCTGGAAACCGCTTTCTGCTGACTGGGACTATACGCTATCCAAGAAAAAAATCACCCGAGAACTATTTCAACCTGAACTTGATGCACTTGAGGAAAAGGGTACCCCTTTTCTTTTTGCTTAATGTCTGAGGAAAAATTATGGAAAAATTTTCAAGTATAATTTATCGGTTTCGTTGGTTACTCATGGTCGTTATTTTTGTGTTAATTGGCATTGCAGCCACTGGGGCACCAAAATTGACATTCAAAAGTGACTATAAAACATTTTTTAAGGAAGATAATCAACAATTAAAAGACTATCTTCAACTTCAGAACATCTATAGTAAAAGTGATAATGTCGCTTTTATAATT
>CAZKUH010000058.1:0-9091 GCA_964555895.1 uncultured Enterobacterales bacterium | reverse complement strand
GTACAATGTCGGCGCCGGCAGCTAATTTCTCCACAGCATCAGCCGCACAGATCACACCTCCCACACCAATGATGGGAAATTTTTTAGGTAGATGTTGACGTAACCATGAGATTACCTGATTACTTTGTTGCCGTAATGGCGCACCACTTAGTCCACCTTGTTCGTTGGCATACTTACAATGCTGCACGTTATCTCTTGAAATGGTGGTATTGGTGGCGATGACACCATCAATGTTACATTGCGCCAAAATAGTAGAAATTGTGATGACTTGCTCCTCGTTTAAATCAGGCGCAATTTTCACCACCAAAGGAACATATCGGTCATGGATCCCCACCAGATCCAATTGTTTTTCTTTTAAACTCGACAGTAATTTTATCAAAGGTTCACCAAACTGTAATTGACGTAGTCCTGGGGTGTTGGGTGAAGATAGATTGATAGCAACATAATCGGCCAATGGATACACTTTTTGTAAAGCCATGGTATAATCATTGATGGCAGATTCATTGTCCGTGGTTTTATTTTTACCAATATTAATCCCTAAAACACCCGCAAATTGTTGTGCTCGAATTTGTTTCACCAGGTGTTCAACTCCCTTATTATTAAAACCCATTCGATTTATAATTGCCTGCTGTTTTTTTAATCGAAACAATCGCGGTTTGTCGTTTCCATCCTGGGGTAGCGGTGTGACCGTTCCAACTTCTATAGAACCAAATCCAAGCCCGTATAATTCGTTAAAATAATCCGCATTCTTATCCAAACCAGCCGCCAGACCTATTCGATTCGGGAATTGTATCCCCATAATTTTAACCGCATCTACCACCCGTTCCTTAGCCAGTAATCGCGGGAATCTTTTTAATAGCCTCAAGGATAAATTGTGGGTGTATTCTGCATCGAGCAGGAATAAAAATGGACGAATTAACGCGTAAAACATGGATTTCTCTATAAGTGATAAAAAATATAGCCCCAGTGCCGATCCGGGTTGTACTGGGCTATTTGTTAATCACAGCATTTTACCTTGTTTCTTCTCCAGTTAGAAATGAAACTCATACTAATACTTAAATGAACCTAGCTTTTTACCCGCTGTGGAAACTGCGAGATCAACCCATGAGATCCTTGATCGCTTGACTTTAAATCTTGCAAAGGTGACTTTTAAATTCTACAACATTTGGAATCAAAATAATTCTATACCCGTACTACTGTTCCGTTATCAAAACAACACCGCTGATATTTTGTCGGACTGAAAGCTTGCCCTGCGATTGTAAGGAGTGCTTTGGGTAGCGCAGCGCGTACCATGCGGGATCCAAGATATTTCCATTCCGCTACGCTCCAGTCAAGATGACAGTGTTAAGTTTACGAGACCGCAATGACCCGTGATATACCCATGCCACTTGGAAATGTAAGTGTCAACATTTGCGAGTAGCACGGGTATATATCATTTCATTTTGCTGGCATCTTGTCGCCATTGGCCATTTTCATAATGTGCCGTCCATCCGGTTGCTTTTTTCTCATCGTTCTCGCTCATAACATATTGGGTTTTGCTTTTTCTGGAGAAGCGTACCACCGCCAAACGACCTTTGGGATCGGCGACAGGTGCGGCCGTCAGATAGGTGAATTTTTCATCAAGTTGATCTTTTACCAGTAATAATTCCTTCACTTTAGGTGGGCGTGTTTCCCTGTTTTTAGGGAATTTACTCGCAGCAAGAAATATCCCTGCCGCACCATCACGCAAGACATAGGTATCATCGACCTTTTCACATTGCAGCATCGGCATGGGAATCGGATCTGCTTTTGGCGGCGCGGGCTGCCCGCTTTTGAGTAATTTTCGGGTGTTTTTGCAGTCCTCATTGGTACAGGCAAAATATTTTCCGAAGCGACCATTTCTCAGTTGCATATCAGCAGCACATTTATCACATTCTATAAGCGGCCCGTCATAGCCTTTTATTATAAAAGTTCCTTGCTCAACCTCGAATCCATCACAGTCAGGATTGTTGCCACAAATATGAAGTTTTCTATGCTCATCAATGAGATAGCTTTCCATAGCCGTGCCACATTTATTGCAGCGTTGTTTAGCGATGAGATTGCGCGTTTCTGCTTCGTCATCATCCCCTGCGGCAATGGCTTCCTCACCTGGTGTTAAATTCATGGTTTTTTTACAACGTTCTTTGGCTGGCAAGGAATAACCCGTACAACTTAAGAAAACGCCGGTACTTGCAGTACGAATGGCCATGGGACGTTGTTGACATAAGGGGCAAATAATATCTGTTACTACGGGTTGATTGGGTCGCATTCCTCCTTCAGCCATATCTTTTTCTGAGTTTTCCAGACGTCTGGATAAATCCTGGTAAAATTGATCGAGTACTGAAATCCAGTTTCTTTTCCCGTGCGCCACTTCATCAAGGGTTTTTTCCATATTTGCGGTAAAGTCAAAGCTCATAAAATTATCAAAATTTTCTGTGAGTCTATCGGTGACAATCTCACCCATTTTCTCGGCATAAAAACGTTTACCCTCGAGACTGACATAACCTCTGTCAACGATGGTTGAGATAATATTGGCATAGGTTGAAGGTCTGCCAATACCTCTTTTTTCAAGCTCTTTAACCAGGCTTGCTTCATTAAATCGGGCAACGGGTTTGGTAAAATGCTGCTTGGGTATAACATTTTTTATGCTTAAAATATCACCAACTTTTAGATCGGGAAGTAACACTTCGTCATCTTTCTTACGATTGGCCTGCTGTACACGAGTCCAACCATCGAAAATCAGAACACGCCCTTTGGCACTTAACTCGTATTCACCTGCCGCAACCTTTATTTGCGTTGAAAGATATTTTGCCGGTGGCATTTGACAGGCAACAAACTGTCTCCAAATAAGTTCATAAAGACGTTCTGCGTCACGATCCATGCCACTTAACCCATCCGGCTTTCTCGTCACATCTGAAGGCCGTATGGCCTCATGGGCTTCTTGTGCATCAGCTTTATTGCTATAAACAATCGGTTTTTCAGGTAAATATTTGTTGCCATACTGACTCTGAATAAATTCCCGACAAGCTGTTACCGCATCTTGACTTAAACTTTTGGAATCGGTTCTCATGTAGGTGATGTATCCGGCTTCATACAATTTTTGTGCGGTCATCATGGTGCGCTTGACACCAAACCCTAATCTGGTACTGGCTGCTGCCTGCAAAGAAGAAGTGATAAAAGGCGCTGAAGATTTAGAAGTTGTTGGCCGATCCTCTCGTTTGGAAACCTTATAGGTTGACTTTTTTAATGCCGCTACAGCCACCATGGCCTCGGTTTCATTTACCGCTTTGAAACTCTGTTGTTGAAATTTTGTCAGTTGCAACTTAAGAAGTTGTTGGGATGTCGTTAAACTATCAGATAGGATATCCCAGTATTCTTCTGGTATAAACGCACGAATTTCTCTTTCTCTTTCGACCACCAAGCGCACAGCAACCGATTGTACCCGTCCGGCAGAAAGTCCTCTGGCTACTTTTTTCCACAACAGTGGAGAAACGCTAAAACCCACCAAACGGTCAAGAAAACGACGCGCCTGTTGTGCGTTCACGCGATCCATATCAACTTCACCGGGATGTTTAAAAGCTTCCTGTATGGCGTTTTTGGTAATCTCATTAAAGGTTACCCGCTTGAACCTGCCATCTTCGCCGCCGATAATTTCTCGCAGATGCCAGGCGATGGCTTCTCCCTCACGATCCATATCCGTTGCGAGATAAATAATATCGGCATTTTTTGCTTTCTCTTTTAATTCTTTGATTACTTTTTCTTTGCCTGGCAAGGTTTGGTAATTGGCTTTCCAACCATTGTCGGGATCGATCCCCATTCTGCTGACCAACTGTTTTTTGGCTTTTTCTCGGCGATATTTTTCTTTTGCCGCTGGTGTCATTTTCCGCGTCAGGGCTGCTTGTTTCGCTCTGGCTTTGGGATCGGCACTGCTGCCATTACCACTGGTAGGGAGATCACGAACATGCCCTACTGAAGATTTCACAATGAATTCATTACCGAGGTATTTGTTAATGGTTTTCGCTTTTGCTGGAGACTCTACAATAACCAGTGATTTAGCCATTTTATAATTTTTTTCCTGATATCAGATCAATATTGAGTCCAGCAACTGATAAATTTTCATCAAGCACGGGACAGGTGTGTTCTTAAAATTTTTTACATATAAAGGTGCATATATAAAGTGATTGCGGTCGGCGGTCAAGAAACATTTTAGATATTTTAAAGCAAAAACAGTGTAACGGGATCTTGTTAATGGCTTCTAATACTACAACCGTGGCATTATTTTGGTGTTTAAGCCCTCGTAATTTGGAGAGATAAAAGTGCAGCGCATAAAAAACAGGTTCTCCTCTTTAAAAAAACAAGTACAGCAAAATATTATTGCTATCTCGAGTCTTTTAGTCGCACTACTGGGTTTGAGTGCCAATGTTTCATACATGCAAGAAAAAGAGTTTAACAGCAATTTAAGAGTGGCCAGCTTTCAGTTGCTCATCGAATTAAGTGAACTTGAAAAGGTCACCTTTCAACTACAATATGATGAAGAAACAGCCGCAATAAATGCCCGGACAGGTTGGGTTAAAGTGCGCTTGATTGAAGGACTCAGTAAATTAACTTCAAAAAATATTCAACAAGATGCTGATAAGCTCATGTTAAGCTGGCAGAACAATTGGCAGGAACTTGGCCAAGATCCACCACAAGCATTCGATAAAATTTCTGATGAAGTTGCCAACATCAGAACATCCTTAATCGCGCTTATCGTTACCCTTAAATAGGCAGTTTTAACCCATCTGCTCTTTGAGTAACAGCAAGGGTGATTGATGAGTAAGATGACGACGCAAACCCTGTCCACTTAACATTAAAATAGTGAACGCTATCACTGGTAGCAAAAACCAAATAGCTGGATGAAACTGCGGCTTTAAATCGAGTAACCCGACGGCAATTAATGCATAGCCAAGTTCTACAAAGATAGCCGCTACGATCCCGGATATGGCCCCAAGAATCAACCATTCAGTCAGTAATAATTGATGCATCAAGCGGTTTCCCCCACCCACCGCACGAATCACCAACCCCTGCAATAATCTTTCCTTGTAAGTGATTTGCAGGACGGTTAACACCAGAATAAAAGCCAGGATCGCAATGAATCCCATACTCAATTGTAATATCATCCCGGCTTGAGAAATTAGCGCCCGTAATTGACTCAATACCTTGTCCACCGGAATCATGGAAACCGACGGATATTTTTTCAGTTTTCTTGCAACGGTTGCCAGTTTATTTTTGGGTACATAAAAACTGCTCAGCAAAGTCACGGCAATATTATCAAATGCCTGTTGTGGGAAAATGATGAAAAAATTCGGTTTAAATGAATCCCAGTGTACTTTTCGAATACTGGAAATTACACCCTGTACTGCTTCCGAACCCACGGCAAAAGTCAAGCTGTCACCCAACTTGAAACCTAAACGTTCTGCCAAACCTTGTTCAATTGAAATATTATAAAGCACCGAGCCATCCGTTGCGGTTACTGTTGCTGGTGGCCAACTGCCTTCAATGATTTCATTGTCAGCAGCCAAAACCTGGCTATAGGTCAAATTTAACTCCCTTTTGAGGGCATTATCCTGTCGTTGTTTTTTGTTCATACTTTGTTGAACATTTACATCATTTAATTTTACCAATCTGCCTCGGGCGATAGGGTACCACTCAGAGCGGTTAATTTTCATCTCGGTAAAATCAGCTTGTATTGCTGTCACATCCTCGGGCGAAACATTAAATAAAAAAAGATTGGGGGTATGCTGGGGTAATTCCTTTTGCCACTGCTGGAACAAACCTTGACTCGCCAAAAAGATCAGGCCAAATAAACTTAATATCAGCGAAGTTACCAACATTTGCAAGGCGATGGTTTTGCGGTTGGTTTTTATCATTTTACTAACAATAGCCAGCGTGCCGCCCCGACGCCTGGCCAGTGACGAAAAAAATCCGGTTAACAAAGAACCGGCGAGATGCAACAGCAAGGCCAACAATAAAATAGCGACTGAAAAAGCCAACCATAATTTCCAGTTATCACTCCAGTAAAGTGCAATTAAAATAACGGTGGCGATACCGGGTAACCAATGCAAAAAGGGCACGCTCAAATGGCCACTTTGCGGTCTTAATATGGTTAATGGGGGTCTGTTAGCTGCCTGGTAAACCGCTGGAAACAAAAAAACTGCAACCAGAATAAACCCGGTTACTATGGCGGTTAGAGCACTGGTTAAATTGAAAGACAACGCCGGCACTGTGATAAAACTGGCTAATAATTGTAAAATAAAATGACTGAGTAACCAACCCAACGTAATGCCCACAATCCCGCCAAGCAAAGCCAATAAAAACATTAAATTAAAGTATTGCCTGATAAGTTGATTTTGCGCAATACCGAGACATCGCCAAAGCGCTACCCGTTGCTGCTGTTCTTCGGCAAAGCGATAACCAGAAAAAGCAAGTGCAGAAATCCCCAAGAGCAATGCTATCATGGTGGAAATACCCAGAAATGTCCTGATACGTTGCAATAACTTGCTCGATGAACTGGATTGTTGGGGATCCCGCCATTGTTCCCCAGGTTTGAGTCTGTCTTTAAGCCAAAGATGGTATTGTTTCAGATTGCTATTGTTGCCAGCGAGCATTAATTTGTACTGAACGCGGCTGCCAGGCCTGATAAGTCCGGTATCAGTCAAATCTTGCAGATTAATTATGGCGCGAGGTGCCAGCCCAGCCATGCCACCTGCATTGCCCGGTTCACTCACAATAATACCTGAAATGACAAAATCCTTGTCACCCAGGGAAATGACTCCACCCACATCAACATTCAGCGCATCAGCAAGCCGAAATGACAGCCAGATTTTGCCCCGGTCCGGGCGCTGTTGTAATTGTCCAAGCAAATCTGATTTTGATTTGCCGACTAAAATTTCTCCTGCAAGTGGATAAAATTTGTCAATAGCGGAAACGCTAGCCAATTGAAAGCCTTCTTCACTGGCTAACATGCTACCCAGTTGTGTCACTCTGCTATAACCTAAGGCATCAAGTTTGGCTTTTGCAACCCAGCTTTGCGGAATGTTACGCCAACTAACGATTGTTCTGTCAGCACCCATTAATGCAGTAACCTTATCACTCAAACTACCTTGCATGAGGTTGAATATTTGGTCGCTTGCGGCAAAACTGCCGACAACAAACATCAAAGTTAAGCTAAACAGTTTTAATTGTCCCGTACGCCAAATTTCCTTGATGAGTAGGGGTGGCTTAAACATCATCCCCCCTACTGATATGATTTTTTTCTGTTGCCGACGATGAAACAGCTTGTGGTTTCAACTGTTGGATCTGGCCATTATCTAACACCATTCGGCGCTGACATTTGGTCGCCAGCATTTCATCGTGCGTTACCAATATCAAGGTGGTATCGCTGGCTTGGTTGAGGGAAAACAATAGATCAATTATCTGATGACCCGTATGCTGATCCAGGTTCCCGGTGGGTTCATCTGCAAATAAAATCGCGGGTTCCGTGACAAATGCACGAGCCAATGCCACCCGTTGCTGTTCTCCACCAGACAGTTGTTTAGGTAAATGATTAAGACGATGTTCCAGTCCTACTTTGCTTAAATAACTTTCGGCTCGATCTTTGGCATGGGCAATTTTTGAAATCTCCAAGGGTAACATGACATTTTCCAGAACATTCAGACCCGGCACCAAATAGAAATTCTGGAAAACAAATCCGACAAATTTAGCCCTGAGCCTCGCGCGTTGGTCTTCAGACAAACTGCCCAGGTTTTGTTCCTTAAAATAAATCTCTCCTGAACTGGGTAAATCAAGCCCGGCCATTAAACCTAACAAGGTCGATTTGCCGGAGCCTGAAGCACCAACGATAGCGATAGACTCACCCGCTTTGATACTGAAATTTAAATTTTCCAGGATTTGTATATGTGCAAAACCTGAATCTACAACTTTAGTTAAATTTTCAACCCGAATAATATGCACTGGCGCTTCCTGTAGATTTTAAATAATTCCAAGACCCTGTGGTTTGAAAGTGGTTTGATAATTGTTTAGATTATTTATCATAGCCTGTATGATTATGAAATTATCAATCGGCCACACCGCAATTTTCACCAGAATATTTTTGCTTGAGTATATTATGAATGACAATTTTCCTCGCCCAATATCTAAACAATTGTTTTACAGGCAATGGCCCAAGAGACTCATCTTTTTTTTCTTGCCATTAATATGGTTTGGCTACTTTAGCACAATGGCTGCTGCGTCAGTGCAAAACAACACTAAAACACCCTCGGCAATAACTCAAAACAGTATCATTATATTAGGAGACAGTCTGAGTGCTGGTTATGGTTTAACTGCCGGTAGTGGATGGGTCAATTTACTTTCCCGGAAATTAGTGCTTGAAGGCAATCACTGGAAAGTCATTAATGCCAGCATTAGTGGTGAAACAACATCGGGAGGATTACGCCGTTTAAACAAATTACTCATCCAGTATCAACCCAAAATTGTGTTGATTGAACTAGGCGGCAATGATGGTCTCAGAGGCTTTGTGCCTAAAATAACTTACCAGAATTTACAAAAAATGATAGTGCAGGCTGAAAAACATCACGCTAAAGTTATCCTAGCTGGCGTGCATCTACCGCCAAACTACGGTAAAAAATATGAAACAAAATTTTACCTGAATTATGTGCTGCTCAGCAGAAAATATAACTTACCCTTGATCCCCTTTATCCTGGACGGCATTGCTGAAAATAAAGATTTAATGCAAGCGGATGGTATTCACCCAAAAGAACAGGCCCAAAAACTTATTCTGCGAAATGTCTGGACAGTTTTGCAACCAGCATTATCACCATAACCCAGGTTTATTAAAAATTTCCGGTCGTATCAGTGAGACTTCACCCAAGTGCATAACCAACGCCCCCTGAAAATTCAACGTCCTGAACCCTCTGAAATATCGTGCTTTAAATTACGATCGAGCGACAAGCGCAACAATTATACCCGTAATCACTCAAGATGCAGGATTTCAGCAAGAGAAGAAGCGTACATATTCAAGGCATAAAAGTGAAGT